>JABDQY010000003.1 GCA_013042025.1 Bacteroidia bacterium | reverse complement strand
GTTTACTATAAAGAAGAGTGGAACACCAAGTGCGTCCATATTTGCTCGGTTACCATAGTTTATTGTAAAAGTTTGCCAACGGTTAATTAGGAATTTATTTCTACCACCTAACATAACCCAAGGCTCTGGCCTTTCAGCTTCTTCTATTTCAAAATAGTCCGTAAGTTCGATATCGTCGTAACCTTCAATTTCTGCAACCATAGTATAATTACCTATTGCGGCTAATTCAACATTAAATTGTGCAACAAACGATTCACCGAAAGCATCCGTTAAATAAACTGTATCTGCAACGATATTCGGTTGCCCTGATTTCTTCAAGTAAACATTCATATCATTAGTCAAACCAAATCCAAAACCATAAATAGTAACCTGTCCTTTGTTGCCAAATGCTTTAGGCTCTGCTCTTTGCACAATTGGAGTAAAGCTAATTACTCCTAATCCAGTGTTAGAAAGCACATAGTGCCCATATGCAGGTGCATTTAAAATTTCAATTTTGTTATTGGCGGTATCTATTAAAATGTTCTCCTCAATCTTATCCCAAACTAATCCAGCATTTGGAGAGAAGAATACCTTAAGACTATCTTCTATAACTCCATGCACATAGTTATCTTCATAGAATAAATCTAATTTGGTTAAGGTTTGTAGTTTTTCTAAGGAATCTGGTTTTAGTCTCCACCACATGTCCAAAGCTCCTTCTGTAGATGGGTGCTGCTGATTTCCATACGTTTCAATAGTCATATTACCCATATTTGTTGTGGATGGGTAAGTCGGAATACTTCTGTAAAATTTATTATCAGAAGAAACCTCTTTAGTAATGCTAATACGTCCTAGATTTTTAATCCGATTATCATCATTATATCTGTAATAATCTAACACTTGTACTGAGGCATTTGTGTCTATGGTTATGAATCCAGTTGATTGGAGCTGTAAATGAGGGAAGAAATTTTCTTCTCTTAAATTAAAGGTGTCTGTTACATAGAAAACACCTTGTAAACCTTTTGGAATATACCCTCCAATAGTTCTTGCATTTTTACCTTGAAGATACGTTGCATTTGCATTGTAAATACCATTGTTCAGGATGTCTCCTTCTGTATATATAGTAAAGCCTCCTCCATTGGTTGTAATCATCTGATTGTTTATTAGGTTTCCTTTTACGACAAATGATCGTGACCAACCTGTTCTATTAAACACCTCACCAAAATTGTTAAAGTCCTTATGAAAAACTATACCATTATCAAAGGTTACCTCTCCTTTTGTGGTTGCATTATCTTGAAAATTAATATTGGCTAAGTACGCCCCATTAAAATCTATCGTATCTGTACCAAAAACACGCCATTCATATAATACGCTACTGTCTAAATCCAACTGATATCCATTGGTTTCAATGGAAGAATATGGCCATGTGTTTAACCCATTTAGTTCTGCTTTAGAAAAGGTAACATTAGACCCAAGGGAAATTACATCTAAAGTGTCTTCCGAATAAAACCTGCCGCTAAAAGATGCTGTATCGCTTTGAGTAAAAATGTGATTTGATTTGTTTTTTAAGGTCGTATTATCTGGATAATACGTTCCAAAATTCAGAATATCACCAAATAAATCAATTGAAAAAGAAGCAGTAGAAGCATCACTAATTATTGTTCCTTTGTTAATGAGTTTACCGTTGCTCACCAAAGTTCGAGACCAATTATGTTCATTGGCTAATGTTCCAGTATTTGTAATATCTCCGTTAAAGGAAACATCATAGCCAATACTGGTATAGCCAGTAGAAATTGCATCCCCCTCTGCAACTGCATATTCTATAACGCTACTATCTAAATTCAATGTATCGGAACCTTTAAATTTCAGTCCTTGCAACTGCATATTCAATGTATTAAAGGTATATCCATTCGTAACTACTGTTGCTATTTCACTCGAATTTTTTGTTCCGTTTATTTCCGCTTCTGTAAAAAATAAATCAGATGTTAAGGTTATCGAATCTGTTCCATCCAAATACCATAGACCTGATAAGTGTTTCTCTTTTTTACACTTTACTTCATTATTCCCATTTACATAAGTATAATTCGGACTATAAATATTTTGATTATCTATGTCACCATATAAATCAATGGTAAAAGTAGAACCAGAAACATCACTAATTACATTTCCATCGTTTGTGAATTTGCCGTTTATAATCAATGTTCTAGACCAATTATATTCATTAACTAATGTTCCGTTATTTGTAATATCTCCGCTAAAGGAAACGTCATAGCCAACACTCGTATATCCAGTTGAAATTGCATCTCCTTCTACAACTGCATATCTTATAACGCTACTATCTAAATTCAATGTATCGGAACCTTTAAATTTTAGCCCTTGCAATAGCATATTCAGTGTATTAAAAGCATAGCCATTCGTAACTACTGTTGATATTTCACTCGAATTTTTTGTCCCGTTTATTTCCGCTTGTGTAAAAAGTAAATCAGATCTTAACGTTATCGAATCTGTTCCATCCAAATACCATTTGCCCTTTAGGTGTTTATCCTCTTCACAACTTAATTGAGCATTCCCATTTATATAGGTATAATTAGGACTATAAATATTTCGATTGTCGATGTCACCATATAAGTCAATTGTGAAAGTAGAAGGAGAAGCATCGCTAATTACATTTCCATCATTAGTGAGTTTGCCGTTTATAATCAATGTTCTAGACCAATTGTATTCATTGGCTAATGTTCCGTTATTTGTAATATCTCCGCTAAAGGAAACGTCATAGCCAATACTCGTATATCCAGTAGAAATTGCATCTCCCTCTACAACTGCATATCTTATAACGCTACTATCTAAATTTAACGTGTCAGAACCTTTAAATTTTAGCCTTTGCAATAGCATATTCAGTGTATTAAAAGTATAGCCATTCGTAACTACTGTTGTTATTTCACTCGAATTTTTTGTCCCGTTTATTTCCGCTTGTGTAAAAAGTAAATCAGATGTTAAGGTTAACGAATCTGTTCCATCCAAATACCATTTACCTTCTAGGTATTTATCCTCTTTACAACTTAATTGAGCATTCCCATTAATGTAGGTATTAGTAGGACTATAAATATTTTGATTATCTAAGTCACCATATAAGTCAATTGTGAAAGTAGAAGAAGTTGCGTCACTAATTACGTTTCCATAGTTAGTGAGTTTACCGCTACTCACCAATGTTCGAGACCAATTATATTCGTTTGCTAATGTTCCATTATTGGTAATTTCTCCGTTATAGGAAACGTTATAGCCAATACTGGTATAACCTTCTGTTGTTGCATTGCCTGTTAATGTAAAATATTCTACAACAGAGGAATCTAACTTAATGTTCCCTGCACTAAGAACTTCCATTTCTCGTAATGTGATCTTATAAGTGTCGAAACGATAGTTATTAGTTTTAAACTGTGTTTTGGACGTTCCAATTACCCCGTCAATATATGCTTCTTTAAAGCGAATATCTGACTGAAAATCAACAATGTCATTTGCTCCGAAATACCAATTTCCTTTTAACCATTTGCCAGAAGACAATGTTATTTTATGAGAGGTCCCATTATCCATATATGTAATGTCAACTTCATAATCTCCATAATTCTGTAGATCACCTTTTAAATAAAGCGATAATGTAGAAGCAGTGACATCACTTTTTACTATTCCAGAATTTATCATTTCAACGTTTACAGTAAGGGATCTACTCCAATTATTTTCATTTACCAATGAAGCAGTACTAGCAATGGTTATGTTATTACAGGAATAGTTACCATCTAAGGTGACAGTTCCGTTTATCACAACATCATCCAAGCTTCCTGGCACCACTCCACCTACCCAAGTTGATGAAGAACTCCAATCTCCGCCTGTAGAATTAGACGTAATAGTTGCTGCATTTAACTGAATGCCAAGCAGAACTAGTAACACAGTTAAAAAATTTGATATAGCTTTTTTCATGGTAATTTAATTAAGTATAAATGGACTATTATTAGTCGAAGTTCTATAGAAATATTGAATCTATTTATGAGAAAAATCAGTTAATTGTTTTAAACTAAAATTACTTCTTAACAGATATCTTAACATGCTAATTATATGCAATTTAGAGACATCCTTAGCACCTTTAAGAACAGTGACAATAGTCACTAAAAAATACAAAATTTCAGCCTAACTTTGCAGCTATTTTAAACTTGGAAAATCCCATATTAGAGTTGACCATATCACCTTTTTAAGTGTAGAAGAATTATCAATAATTTTTCAATTGTATTTTTGAGAAAACGTAATTTTATAATCTAAAACTTAATCAATATGAAATTTATTAAGTACTTACTTATCTTTCTTGTAGTTGTAGCGTTAATCTTCGTAGGTAGCGGACTGCTAAGACCAGAACAAAGCTACAGCAGCGAAATCACGGTAAATAAGCCCCTGAAAGAGGCCTGGGCTGTGATGCAAGACGAAAACAAAACAACCCAATGGTTAAAATCAATCACCGATGTGAAACATATTAGTGGCGAAAAGGGCACGGTAGGAGCTGTGACAGAATATACGTTCAATGAAAATGGCCAAGAATCTAAAGTACAAGAAACCATCACATCTATTACTCCTTACGAACAAGTAAAGATGGATTTTGATATGACGGATGTAATGACCATGGATTTTACCATAGATTTTAATGAGAAGGACGGCAAGACGACTATCAAATCATCCACTATTGCTAAGGGTTCAGGAATATTTATGCAATCTATGTTGTCTTTTATGGGTAGTTCTATGCAAGCACAAGAAGATGAAAACATGAATAACTTAAAAACACTGATAGAAGAAAATACGACGGATTATTTTCAAGTTACAGAAGAAGAGAAAGAGTTAGAGTAGGGAATTCTAATATTTGCTATTCCTCAGTTGTAAGCCTTTTTTCCTTAACTATTTTAATAATCGTCTCATTAAACGCTCTAGGTTCTTCTTCACATGGTTCATGCCCTGATTTATCAAACCAAATGAACTTTTTATAAGGAGCTTCCAGCTTTTCCAAAAACCGCTCAGCTACCACACCAGGCAAGTTCCAGTCGTGACGACCAGCGAGCATATACACCGGAACATCCAGTGATTTGATGTGCGTCAAGTCAATATCAAACGACCTTCCCAGACGTGCATTGGTGTAGTTAAACACCAAAAACCAGTCATAGTCCTTGTAATCTTGGTAGTAGTGCTCCGCCTTCTCTATTTCTTTGGCTATGGCAGTGTCGTAAATAGTTCCGTTGTATTTTACCAGTAACCAATACTTATTCATAAAGCATTCTTTGGGAGTGCCGCACACCGAGGTGTCTCGTTTATCAATAAGGTCTATCGTGGCCAAAGATTCCGTATCTTGCTTAGCCGTGGCTTGTTCTCTGAGCCAGTCCATCGATATTTCAAAGTTCTCCTTAGAATCTATTAACTGAGACAAGCCAATGTATGCGTGATAGTTTTCTGGATATTGCTCCACGAGGTTCATCCCTAGCACACTCCCAAATGAAAAGCCCAATAAATAAATCTTCTTTTTATTAAACTTCTTTTTAAGGTAGAGTGTCAGTTCGTGGGCGTTGTCTATCAAGCTTTCTACTGTGAGAGTCTTGGGGTTTGGATTGTTGAGATATGTAAGCCCACAGCCCTGCTGATCCCACGATACCACAATCATTTCCTTAGCTAAATCCGCATTAAAATAGCGGAGGTGAGGTGTCTGTGGCCAACCTGGCCCACCGTGCAAGAACAACAACACTGGCAAATCCTCCGATGCACCTGTTATCTCTACATACTGCTCTTCACCGCCTAGTTTTACAAAAGATTTTTCTTCAATAGGATTAGCGGTGACGTTTGATGTCTCAGTGTTCTTCGTTTCCTGATTTCCGCAAGCAAAGATGAGGAAGACTAATAAGATAAGTGTGGGTTTTTTCATTTTCCCAAATGTAAGAAAAGAAAGGGGGAACAGGAAGTGTTTCTTCAATCTAAAAACCCTGAATGAGTGGGAAACATTGGGTCATTAGCAATGCACAAGAAATTAGAGTTCTAAAAGAGTCTGATTTTCACTATAAAAACAGCCGCACAGTAAATAACTATGCGGCTGTATATCCATTTTAGTATTAACTATTTCACGTAAGTCATTTTAAGATTTGGCTTGATACCGTGAGCAATAGCTGCATTGTTGAAAATCGCAAGACCAAAGTCTAAATCAGTATTTACATCAAATACAACGTCGTCAGGATCACCTGTATTCATCTTACGTGTAAACTCAGTAACCCAACCAGTTCCTGTATATCTCGCTTGGATGCTAATGTCACCTCTTGCTCCTGTGAATTCACTAATCACAACACTAGGTAAACGCATGTTTCCTGTTCCGTCTTCAAATCCACCAGTTGCTGGATCTACAGTTCCTCCTGAATAAGTAAGAACACCGTTTCCGTCAACAGCAGTAATTTCCTTAGCTGTGCCATCCGTTACGTCGTCAGAAGTAATCCAATAGTAATTAGTTTTACCAGGAATAATATACTTAGGTACACTTACATCATCAGTTCCGTTATTCAACGTTTGTTTGTTGTTAGCATAACCAGCTGTTCCAGCTTCATCACCTTTACGACCGTTTGCAGAAGATTGATCTGCAGGATCTGCATACACCATTTTTTGGTCATCAACTTGACCTATAAATGCTCCTCTTACACGTTTCCAGTGCCACATATCAATTTTCTCACCATCATTTTTGGTGTAGTGTCTTACGTTTTTGTCTTTGTCTTTTGCAATTGTTAAGTTTTGGTGACAAGTTGCATAACAAGTAGAAGCACTAAAACCACTAACTGCGTTGATAGGAAATAAGAATGCAAATTTATCTTCATAATATTTGTCATTTGCATCATTCGCATATTTGTGTTGTTGCTTCCATAATTTATCAGTTGCATCAAAATACCAAGATTCACGATCTTTACTATCATCCATATCATCCCATTCCATTAAGAAATAGATATCATCTCCAAAATATCCAGAGCGAAGGGTGTAATCGTAAGATTCTCCTGCATAAGGTTCAAATAAACCGAGAGTTTCTTCTACTCCTGCACCATCACTGTTTAAAAATGTTCCTCTGGCTGCTAGGTCGGGCACTTCTGCTGTTCCAGTCAATGTTTGAGCTGAAGCCCACATGTCATCGATTTCGGCATCCAAAGCTGGTGCCGCTGTAAATTTTGCAACTAATAATTCTGTAGTACTTGTTCCTGCATCTACAACCGGATCTTCTGCTTCATCATCTTTACACGATACTTGGAAGATCATTAATCCTGCTAGTAATAATAATACGCTAAACTTTTTCATAATATTGATTTAAATTTTTATTGTTTTCCAAGTTGAGACTCACCAACTAGATAAAGTCTCATTATGGTGATTAATTATGGGTCAAAGCTAAATCCACTTTTACTTTTCAAACCTAATTATGGCAAGATATTGCTATGATAATGAACATTAATTGATATGATTAATACTATGCATTTTGCTGACACATATCATACAGATTTTAGTTTATAAAAAGCTAAGTTTACAGGAATATGCACTCACTCCAAGAGCAAAGTGAAGAAGCCATCTCATTCCAATGACATTTCGCATTGAATTCAATCCAAGTAACGTTGGTTACTCTCTGATTGCTAGAAAATATTGATATTCGCCGGTTCCAAAACGATAGTAAGAACTAATAAATGAGGTATTTAATCGTAATAATCCTTTGCTTCTTTGGACTTTTTGTGCTTGCACAAGATAAGGACGAAGCAGACAAAAACTTGTTGCATTACTTTACTAGTGGCACATTATCAGGTCAAATAAGAGATTTCAGCATGGCCACGGTTAACAAAGGTATTCTCAATGACTATTATGCAAATGCAGTTGGTGCTTCCATTCATTTTGAGACGCTGCCTCTCAAAGGATTTTCTTTGGGTTTGAACGGCATCTTTGTGTACAGAACTTTTTCCAATGACCTCTTGTCCATAGATTCCATTGCAAATTCTAGTTCATTGTACGAACTTCAGTTGTTCGACGTAGAGCATAAGGGGAACTATACAGACTTAGATCGTTTAGAGGAATTGTATATAAAATATCAAACGAAAAAACTAAGAGTAATGTATGGTAAAATGGAAATTTTAAGTCCATTGATAAATCTGCATGACGGAAGGATGAAGCCAAAAGTGTTCTCTGGTTTTCAAACGAACTACCTTTTTAAAGATAACACCTTCAATTTGGCTTGGTTTTCTAAAGCCTCACCAAGATCTATTACCCATTGGTTTAATATAGAAGATGCAATTGGTTTATACAATAACGGCTACATCTCAGATACTACAAAAGCAGATTATCATTACAATATCGCTTCAAATGGATTAGGAATTTTTGGCTTTGAATCAAAAAAGATTTCTTCATTTAAACTAAATGTATGGAACTACTATTTAGATAATATTTCGAACACTTCGTTTTTAAAGTTAGATTGTGATCGTGATACTGGATTTTATGGAGGAGTAATGTATCTTTATCAAACACCACTCAACAACGGTGGATCCGAGAATCCAATTCATACATATCATAATGTTGACGAACGGACCAATTTAATAAGTGGAAGTATTGGTCGTCACTTTAAGTTTTGTGATGTAAATCTAAATGCCACCCACATTCTTAATACTGGTAAATTTATATTTCCAAGAGAATTCGGTGTGGACCCAACATACACATATATTTCTAGAAGTCAAATTGAAGGACAAGGGAATGCAACTAGCTTTGGAATTACAGGTGAGAAAAAAATGAAAAACGCTAGTATAAGACTTGATTGGAATCAAATGCTAACAGATCAAAGCACAAAGTTTAATAAGTATAAACAACCTTCGTATAATCAATTTAATATAGATTATTCGTATTCGTTTCATAAGAAATTTGAAGGCTTAGAATTACGATTTTTATACGTATACCGAAGAGCAATTGAGCGTAATCTTCCAATGGCAGAAATGTTTAACCAAGTAGATTTCAACCAAATTAACTTGGTTGCAAACTTTAATTTTACCGCTTCTGTTAAAACAAAAAACAATGGCTTTGGGCATCACCACCATTAATTACAAGCCCAATAATCTTTTCCCATAAGGTGAACTTCACCTAATTTTTTAAACTAGAATTCTAAGCTTTTAAAGCTCACTTAATCTCTTGATTAATTTAGTAAAAAGGGTTACCATCTGAGGTTCGGTTTTTTCAACAATAGCCATAATTTCAGGTATGTTAATTGGATTTAGGTTATCAGGGTCACATTCATCTGTTAATACTGATAACGCTGCTGTTTTTAATTTGAGTTGTTTGGCTACTATGATTTCAGGAACTGAACTCATACCAACTGCATCTGCACCTAAAATTTTAAGCATCCGATATTCTGCTCTTGTTTCCAATTGCGGACCAACTACGCTTGCATATACGCCTTTTCGTAATATAACACCTTCTTCAATTGCTATCTCTTCCAAAGCATTAATTAAAGCGGAGTCGTACGGTTCTCTCATATCTACAAATCGTTCACCTAATTCTGAGACACCTTTGAATGCGAGTGGTGAGCCTCCTTGTAAGTTTATGTGATCTTCAATGAGCATTAGTTCTCCTTTTTTATAAGATAAATTAACGGCTCCTGAAGCATTTGACACCAATAGCGTGTGAATACCTAAAGCATGCATTACCCTTACTGGGAAAGTCACTTCTTGCAAACTATAACCCTCGTACACATGATATCGACCTTGCATTACCAGTACCTTCTTACCCTTCAGATTACCATAGATTAGTTTACCCGCGTGAAACTCCACCGTGGCAGCTGGAAAATGAGGAATATCGTCGTAGGATATCTCTTTTATAATGTCAACATCTTCTACAAGTTTGTTTAACCCTGTACCTAAAATCACACCTATTTGAGGTTTATCAATTCCTTCTTTCTCTAAGAATGTGCTTGTTTCATTTATTAGTTTCCTCATATATTTATGGGGTTATCCTTTATATAGTTTCGATTTCTTTAGGTCTTCTAAAGTATCTATATCATTTAAAATTTCCAGTATTGCTACATCATTTTCTTTCAATTCATCTAAAGTTATCTTTAGTAAATTGGGCTGGCTCCAGGGTTTGTTTTTGAAAATTTGCCGATGCGTTTTTGACATGCCAACAAGATAGTATCCTCCATCTTCTGCAGGTCCAAATACAACATCGTTATTTTTCAATTGAGCAAAGGCATTTTCAATAATCACAGAAGAAATGTCTGGGAGGTCAGATCCAATCAATACAATATTTTTATATCCATCGTTGAACCCCTCAATAAACGCATTGAGCATTCGCTCCCCCAAATCCTTACCCCTCTGAACCTCTTTACTATCATTTGGCCATTTTGAATCAACAATAGCATCTGAGAAATAGATTCTCCTATCTATTGTTAGTTTCTCAGTTGCTTGTTCTGTAATATTTACCAGTTTATTATATACCTGAAAAGCAGCTTCGTCTCCAATTGTTTTTGCTAAACGGGTTTTTACTTTTCCCATTTTTATGTTCTTCACAAAAACGATAACCAAGTTAGTACTTTCTTTTGGTTTCATGATTTTTTAAAGACGATTAAGAGAATGAGCCCTGACAACTGCTGCCAGCCCCAGCTGTACACCCGTAACAATGCTGTGAAATTACAATTTCTCTATCCCTCAAGGTTTCCTCATTAAAATCTTTAATGTGTTTTGCTTTGCTGTTTACCTTTAGCTCTAACATTTGGTTAAAATCGCAATCGTACATCCAGCCATCCCAACTTACCGAAAGCGTGTTGGTGCACATCACATTAGCCACTGCTGCAGGGTTAAAAGCATCTACCAATGCATACATGTAATCTTCATAATTGTCCGAGACTATTAGATAATCTAAGAATCTACTAATAGGCAAGTTTGTGATTGCAAATAGATTATGAAAATGGATATTGAAATCTGCTAACAACGATTTTTTAAATTCATTTTCCAACGACAATTGGTCACTTGGCAAAAACGCTCCTGATGGGTTATGTACCAGATCCAATCGTAAATCACTCTCAGGCATTCCATACCCTATGGCATTTAAATCTTGCAGTGCTTTTATCGATTGATCAAATACTCCATCCCCACGTTGTTTATCTGTCTTTCCTTTAGTCCAATGAGGCATAGATGATACCACATGTACATTGTGCTTCTTAAAAAACATCGGTAAGTCGTTATATTTTTTGTTTGCTCGTATGATAGTGAGGTTAGATCTTACAATAAAATCTTTTATCCCTGCTTTTGATGCTTCTTCCACAAACCATCTAAAATTAGGATTCATTTCTGGAGCACCACCTGTTAAGTCAAGGGTATGTGCTCCGGTTTTTTCAATTACCTTTAGACATTGCAACATTGTCTCACGGGTCATTATTTCCTTACGATCTGGACCTGCATCCACATGGCAATGCTCACAAAGTTGATTGCACATATAGCCGAGGTTCAGCTGCAAAATCTCAAGCTTTTTTGCACGCATTGGGAATTGACTTGTTTCCGAAATTTTTTGCTTGAAGGAAGGTAAATCCCCATTCTTAAAAACTCCGTTAGACAAATATTCAAGTTGTTTTTCCGCTTTGGAAAGAATGCTTTCTCTTTTATGTAACGATTGCTTTATCATTTACATGGAAAGCTTTTCATACTTATTCATCATTTGTACGCCATGTACCAGAGTTGCACCACTTTCAATGGCTGCTCCAACATGTACTGCTTCCATCATCTCTTCTTTATTTATGCCTCTTTGCAAACCATCTTTGGTATACGCATCAATACAATAAGGACACTTCACTACGTGCGAAACAGCTAATGCTATTAGGGACTTTTCTCTCGCAGTTAAAGCTCCTTCTTCAAATACTTTGCCGTAGTAATCAAAAAATTTTTCTCCAAGTTCCTCACTCCATTCAGTTATTTTGCTGAATTTCCTTAAATCATCCGGGTTATAATATGTCTTGCTCATTCATTTTCAATTGGTAGGCGAAACTACAAAATATTGTCCTAAGAAGTAGGTCGTATGCAACCTAAGTAACATAGTACATTAGTATAAAATGTGACTATTGCTCTTTACGAGTAGTGAAAAATTGAAGAATATTCGCCAAGTTTGAACTTTAATAGTTTATGTCCAAAGAACATGTTGTAATAATTGGTAACGGAATATCTGGAATTACCTTGGCGAGGCATATCCGAAAACTATCTGCTAAAAAAATCACTATTATATCAGACGAAACCGAACATTTTTTTTCTCGTACCGCTCTCATGTACATATACATGGGACACATGACTTTTGAACAAACGAAGCCATACGAAGACTGGTTTTGGGAGAAAAATAAAATAGAACTTAAACAAGGGAATGTTATTTCCATAGATGCTAGAATTAAAAGCATAACACTAGAAAATAAGGAAACTATAGGGTACGATAAACTTGTAATAGCAACAGGCAGCTTACCAAACAAATTTGGCTGGCCAGGTGAAGATCTAAAAGGTGTGCAAGGACTGTATCATCTGCGTGATTTGCACCATTTGGAAGCTTATGCTCCTAATAACAAAGTATGTAAGCGAGCTGTAATAGTTGGTGGAGGTCTTATAGGTATAGAACTTGCTGAAATGCTTGTCTCAAGAAATATTCCAGTTACTTTTCTAGTACGTGAAAAGAGTTTTTGGAATAATGTATTACCAGCGGGAGAAAGTGAAATGATCAATAATCATATCAGAAATCATCGCATAGATCTGAGACTTGGAGTAAATTTGGAAGAAATAAAAGAAGATGAGAATGGAAGAGCAAAGTCCATCATTATTCAAGAAACAAAAGAGGAAATAGCATGCAACTTTGTGGGCTTAACCGCTGGGGTATCTCCAAACATTGCATTTTTAAATTCTTCAGAAATTGAAGTTGGTAAAGGTGTTTTGGTGAATCAATACTTAGAAACCAATGTTGATGATATTTACGCAATAGGCGATTGTGCAGAGCAGAGAGAGCCAAGAGGAGATAGACAGAAAATTGAAGCAGTATGGTATACAGGA
>JABDQY010000321.1 GCA_013042025.1 Bacteroidia bacterium | reverse complement strand
ATTTACTTCTGCTTAAACCAAAAAATGCAATTGTTGAATTCCTAAGCTTGCCATTGAATTATATCGGTCAAATTATAGGATAATGGATTTTATAAGGAAAAACATACGACGAATTAACTATTATCTTGCCCTGGCAAAAGCAAATTCTTATTACGCTAAGGAAGCTTTAACTCCATCAAGTTTAGTTAACAAACATGTTTATTTCGAATTAGATCAAATCGACTATCATCGGTACTTCTATGTTTTGGTTATCTTTTACAGAAGAGCAGAATACACTGTATTTATCAAAGCAAGCAAAAAAAGCATTGCTAGAATAATACGTGACAAGTATGCTCAAAAACTATTATTGGATAACCAAGTAATTTTTGTTAAATCGGTACAAAGTGATGATTTTTCCAAAATCAATTTTGTCCAATTGACTCCATCGTATTTTGAGAACACAACAACTTTAAAATATCATATTCCCATGTGTCAACATCCTACGATGTACGATCAAGGTATTGACAATCTCCAATTTGAACCAAAGCGTTATAATAGTTTAGGGTTTGCAGGTGATTTTAGAGTTCATCTTTATGGAAAATCGGAATTAAAAGAAAGCTTTGAGCATCTAAACAGAATTGAGATGTTTGCGGAATTGGAACAAACCAATAGGGTTGTTCACTTATCATCAAATCATAACCAAAATTTCAAAGAACATTTAGTCTATATCATTGATAATGCCTCAGTACATCTAGAACCAAAGGACTATCGTATGTTTATATCGCAATTTGATTTTTTTCTCGCACTTCCAGGTATACATATGCCATTAAGCCACAATATAATTGAAACTATGTCCTTAGGAACGATACCTTTCGTCCATAAATCCTATGCTAAACATATGCATCCACCTCTTGAGCATATGAAAACGGCTTTCATTTATGATGATTTCCGTTCTTTGAATGCAAGCATTTCTTCCTTATTTCAAATTGAAGATTCCATGATCGAAGCAATGAGGAAAGAAGTATTGGCTTATTACAACAAATATCTTACTCCATCAGCAGTAATTCAAAATATAGAAAAACACAAAGGTTCAGAGATTGCACTTAATGCCGAATGGAACAGCATCAATCTAGATTCCGAAACGACGTAACAATCGATTAAGGAACAATCGAATTCGAAGGTATTTGAGTGGTTTGGTTAATCGTGGGTGAAGTTCTGTGAGCAACCGATCTACTTCTTCTTTACTAGCTGCATAACTCAAATTTTCTTGACGTCGCTTAATAATCCAAGACTGCTTCACTCCTATGTATCCATTAATCCATTTGTAGTGTTTAGAGAATAGTATGGAACTCTCTTGGTATTTATTAGTCCTTCCAGTAAATGGATGCCATGGATGATAAATTTTGTAATCTTGAGAACTTACAAAAGCTCCAGTATTTAACAATCTTGATCTCATATCAATAGAAGCTCCTCCGGGACCATCAAAAATAGAATGTGTCTCGTACCCGGCTAACTTATTAAACAATGACCTACTCATTCCTAAAAATGCCGCGTAATTAAATGGATTATTCAGTTTTGCTACCTTGTCCAAATGAGTAATGGTATAGCTTAATGATTTGTCATGGTCTTGCTCGTTTTCATCATATCTTCTTAGATATACCGCTTTATTAACTTCATCTAGTTTATAAGATGCTACCGTTTCAACAAAATCTAAATCAAAGAAAATATCCCCATCTATCAGAGCAATTACATCACCTTGAGCTTTGCTTACTGCGTGATTGATGCACACTCCTTCATTCCATGATTTAGAATCGTCATTCTTTAGATTTATAAGTTTGAAATTATCATTTCTAGCTACATACTTCTTAAGTTCTTCGTTCGTATTCTCGTAAAAATCACACCAAATCACTTCAAAATCAATTGTACTTATCTGATTTTCAAAGCATTTTAATGTATGAAAATACTCCCTAAAGTTACCATCCCATATAACGAAGCTTATTTTCATTGTAATCTTCTTATATCTTCAATCCAAGCTTCAACAATAGCCAGCTCTGCATCTTCTACGATACCCACATTTGCAAGATTTGTATAAACTGAAAGTAAATTCTCACACTTATCCTCTCCTAATTCAGTTTCGTTAAGTGTCTTTGTTAGTAAGTGAACTGTTTCAAACATTTCCAGTTCATGTTTCAAATCTACAAGAAGGTTGTGATCATTTCTGTACTGAATCAAATTTGGTGATCTAAACTCCAATTTTGCTTGATGTTGCCATAAACATCTTTGAGCTACAAACCCCCTTAATATATCAGTATACCGAACACTTACGGTTGAAGGTAAGTAAGCATATACCAGG
>JABDQY010000315.1 GCA_013042025.1 Bacteroidia bacterium | reverse complement strand
GTATATATCTCTGATGCATTAAACTTACCTAGGCTTCTAAAGCGAACTGCGTCACTTTCCTCATGTAAATCATTAATAACTCGAACATGCTTTAAACATTGGTATTTAAGAGCTTCGTCCACCGAATGTTCTCCATTTAAGGTATTGTCTCTACCTCGCATGCTAATTAAATACTCGAACAAGGTACTATCAAAACGTGCAATATTATGGGCTTCATCAATAGTTAGTGTGCCATTAAAAATGTCGTTTAGTAAAACGAATGCCCGCGTGGATGAACCCTTATCTTGGAATATTTCATACACTTGATTGGTGATGCGGTTTGTACTCACTTTAGTACGTTGGTGAATTGCATTCCAACTGTGTAAATAGGTCTTAATTTTCATGGGAGCAACTCGTGCTACCTCATTTAATACTTTGCTGCTAAAAGGTTTATAGTCAATTTCTTCATAATGTTTTAATAACTCAGCAGGTTCTGTTCTTGCCGCAGACATGAAGAAAGGTTCGGCAGCTGGTTTGTCGATATAAAATGCAATCAGATTCAATGAACTGTATACATTACTTCTCAATACCGATTCCAAACGAGAAGCATCATCAATTTGTTGAACTTTCTCAATTAATGAAAATATGGAACTAAATTTAGTATAAAAATGAACATTGCTTGAGTTTACCTCTTTAGTTAATTTTAACACACGAATGAGTTGATCTATTCGCTGAGAACTTGGAGATAAGTGATTGTTGAGTACTTGCTCTACAATGCGATCAACTGAATGAATATATGTCTCCGTAGCTTGCTGAGTTTGGAGATTACTTTTCAGTCTTATATTTTGGTCTTCAATTCCATCAATCAGGTCAATCCGCTGCTGTTGCTCCTCGATTTGATTTGCATATTTTGTTACAATATCATTCGCTAGAACAGAGGAATATCCGAAGATGAATCCAACCATTAATAGTGCTGTAATAAAGTGTTTACTCATTAATCTTGTTAAATAATTCCCAAAGTGTAATACCTGTTGAAACGGAAACATTGAATGAATGTTTTGTACCAAACTGAGGTATTTCAATTACTTGATTGCAAAAATCGAGCAATTTTTCATCAACACCATCAACCTCATTACCCACAATTAACACTGTTTTAGTATTTTGTGGCAACTTTACTTCACGCAATGAGACACTGCCTTCTACTTGTTCTAGAGCACAAATGTGAAAGTCTTTTAGTTTTTCAAGTGCTTCAACCGTAGTTTTGGTGTATTCCCAATCCACACTTTCGTCGGCTCCTAATGCTGTTTTTCGAATATCGCGATGAGGTGGTGTAGCGGTGATACCGCATAAGTAAATTTTTTCTACTCTAAAAGCATCTGCTGTACGAAATATCGCACCAACGTTGTGCATGCTTCTTACGTTATCTAGAACTAAAATTATAGGACTTTTGGAAACTTTCTTAAACTTTTCAACAGTGAGCCTATTCAGGTCTTGGTTTTTTAACTTGCGGGTCAAAATTTAATCTAAATTGGGTACAAAGGTAAAGAAGCAGAAAGAAACACCGCTAATGAAGCAATATGGTGAAATTAAGGCTAAACATCCTGGCACTTTATTGCTTTTTAGAGTAGGAGATTTTTATGAAACTTTTGGAGAAGATGCTGTAAAAGCTGCTCAAATATTGGATATCGTGCTTACAAAACGGAAGAATGGAGCTGCAGGGGCTGTTGAATTAGCCGGTTTTCCACATCATAGTATTGACACCTATTTGCCGAAGCTAGTTAGAGCAGGGCAACGTGTTGCAGTCTGTGAACAGCTTGAAGATCCTAAGAAAACCAAGAGTATTGTAAAGCGTGGTGTTACAGAGCTCATTACCCCTGGCGTTTCTTCTAACGACAAAACCTTTGATAGCAGAAGCAACAACTTCTTAGCTTCAATTTTCGAGCAGAATAAACAAATGGGTGTTGCATTTGCAGATTTAAGCACCGGAGAGTTTATGGTTGCAGAAGGTAGCTTAGATTACATTGAACGCCTTGTAAAATCAATTAACCCTTCTGAAATATTATTATCCAAAGCATATCGAGAAAAATTTGAACGAATCTATGGAGAAGAGTACTACTCCTATCCACTGGATAAATGGTTCTTTGAAAAAGAGTATGCAAGAGAACAGTTAAACCGTCATTTTGATATTGAGAGTTTAAGAGGTTTTGGGATTGATCATATGGAATTAGCAACGATAGCTGCAGGTTCTATCGTTCATTACCTAAATCAAACACATCACACCAATCTAGAACATATCAATAGCATCAAACGCATCGATGAACAGGATTTTGTTTGGATAGATAGTTTTACCATAAGAAACTTAGAAATTCTCTCAAGCAATCATCCAACTGGAATCTCTTTATTGGATGTAGTTGACAAAACGATTTCTCCAATGGGCAGTCGATTAATGAAGAACTGGCTTATCCTTCCACTTTTAGATGTTGAAGAAATAAATGAAAGACTGAAGACTGTAGAATATCTAATTACCGATAAGAAGTTGTACGAATCCCTATGGGATCAAATAAAAGAAGTTGGCGATCTTGAACGATTAATTTCTAAAGTTGCTTTGAGACGCATCAACCCAAAAGAACTGATTCAACTTTCAAGAGCACTGAAGTCTATAGCTGTAATTAAGCAACAGTGCGAACGCGTTGAGTGTCGTCCCATAGAAAAATTTGGAAGTAATTTGCATTTATGCAATGAACTTATTCAATTAATTGATGACAATCTATCAGAAGATGCTCCTGTGCATGTGCATAAGGGTGGAGTTTTTAAACTTGGCGTTAATGCAGAATTGGACGAATACCTTTCCATTTCAAAGAATAGTAAAGACTACCTTCTGAATCTAAAAAATGAAGAAGCTGAGAAGACCGGAATTAGCAGTTTAAAACTAGCATTTAACAATGTATTTGGATACTATTTAGAAGTTACGCATACGCACAAAGACAAAGTTCCAGAAGAGTGGATTCGGAAACAAACATTGGTTAGTGCAGAACGCTACATTACACCTGAATTAAAAGAATTTGAAGAGAAAATATTAGCTGCTGATGATAAGATTAGTGAAATTGAACAGCAGTTATATATTGAGCTTGTTGAGAAATTAAGCGTTTATATAACGCAGGTACAACAA
>JABDQY010000313.1 GCA_013042025.1 Bacteroidia bacterium | reverse complement strand
TCTTACTGCTGTTTACACTCTTGGAAACATTTCTTTCCTAAGACCATTACGTAAACTTCAATTGTTTACATTCTTCGGAGTGGGAACAATTTGGAGTGATGCTGAAGGTACATTTACTGGTGTTGATGCACAAAATGCATTTGAAGACTGGGGAGCTGAGTATGTTGATGCACTTGATGCAAGCGGAAACCCAACAACTGTGAAAGCAGATGTTAGTGAAGCTAAAACATACTACAAAGGTAGAAACATGACTATCCCATTTGGTGTTGGTGTGAAAAGAAACTTTGGCCAGTGGTTAGACCTTGGTTTAGAGTGGAGATCAAACTGGACTAGAACGGATGGTTTAGATGCATTCTCTTTCCCAATTTGGAGAAACAGATATGCTGACTTCTATTCAACTTTAGGACTTCAAGCTTCTATTAAGTTAGGTGCTAAAGGACAAAAAGAACACTACGATTGGTTAAACCCAATGGAATCTGTTTATGAAAAAATGGAAGAAGTTGATGGTATCAAGAAAAAATTAGATGAATTAGCTGGTGATGCTGATGGTGACGGTGTAAGCGACTTATTTGACGTTGAAGCTGATACTGACTGTGATAAAGTTTACGGAAACGGTAAAGCGGTAGATTCTGATAATGATGGTGTTGTTGATTGTAAAGATCTTCAACCATTCTCTATCTGTGACGACGTTGATGAAAACGGTGTTGCTAAAGATACTGACGGTGACGGTGTTCCAGATTGTATCGATGAAGAGCCAAACTCTGTTGCTGGTACTATCGTTGATGTTAAAGGTAGAACTGTTAAAGTAGGTGGCGAATGCTGTGATTGCGATAACGTTTCTTTACCAACAATCATATTTGATAACGGAAGTTCAAGAATTTCTCCTGCATCTTATGGTGTTCTTTATAACATCGCTGAGAAAATGAAGCAATGTCCATCTTTAGCAGTTACTGCTACTGGATACACAAGAAGCAAAAGTGGAGAGCAATTGGCATGGAAACGTACAAATGCAATTCTTGATCACTTAGAAGCAAACTACGGTATTGAGAGAAGTAGAGTAACTACTAGCTACTCTTCAGGTTCAGGTGTTGAGTACAGCACTAGAAGAATTGATCTTTCTCAAACAGGTAAATAATATTTATATAGAGTAGCGACTCAATATATTTGAAAGGCTTCAACATTTGTTGAAGCCTTTTTTGTTTTATAATTGTACCACAAATGAAAAAAACAGTTTTCAGCCTTCTCTTTCTCTCATTCTGTATTTTAGCTTCTGCTCAAAACCACAAGAATGAAATTGCATTGGTAATTGCTCCACTAAAGTTTCAAGAAGCAACTAGCTACCAAACCATGTATCGAAGAGTGCTTAAAGAGAACCTGAAATTTAGAACTAGTCTTCGATTATACGCAGACACCGATAAAGAAATTAGAAGCGATACGCTAAGCTCAAATCAAGGTACAGTGCAATACGATTTGGCTTTTGGTATTCAGAAAGATTTAACAATTGGAGATTTAGATGATCTTAAGCTTTATGTGGCTACAGATGCCTATTACAACTCAGAGTTTAATCGAAAATCTCATGAGACATTTTATGGTTACTATTGGAATTTTGGTTTAAGACCTATTGCGGGTATTTCTTACGAACCATTTCACAACATACGTTTATCACTCGAGTCAAGAGCTAATTTCAATGTAAATTTACAAGAGTATTCAGCTCCAGGTGATAACGCTGATACACGCTTCACATTTAAGCCAATGGATCAATTGGCTATATCTTTAGGTTATTTGTTTTAAAAGCTGTTACAGATAGCAACAAAGCTTTCAGCATCAAGAGCAGCACCTCCAATTAATCCTCCATCAATATCAGGGCAATTGAACAATTCAACTGCATTACCAGGTTTTACACTTCCTCCGTATAGGATTGAAATGTTATCCGCTACCATATCTCCATATTCTTGAGCAATTGTTTTACGAATAAATGCATGAATCTCCTGAGCTTGCTCGGGTGAAGCAGTTTCTCCAGTTCCAATAGCCCAAACCGGCTCATATGCAATAACGCAATTCAGTAATTCCATTTCATTCAACTGAAACAAACCATTTTTAATTTGAACGCGAATGGTTTCAAAGTGTTCTCCTTCTTTTCTTTGAGTTAGAGTTTCTCCACAACAATAGATTGGGCGAAGACCATGCTTAATAACATTATTAACTTTAAATGAAATACCTAAGCTATCTTCATTAAAGTATTCTCTTCGTTCACTATGTCCCAATATTACATATTCAACACCAACACTTTTAAGCATCGCCGCAGATACTTCACCTGTGTATGCTCCAGAATCTTGTTGATGACAGTTTTGAGAACCTAGGGATAATTTAGTATGCGACAGCATTTGCTTAAAGCCACTTAAATGAATATAAGGAGGAGCAATAACACATTGCGTGTTATCACTGATATCACTATCTAAAATATTTATTAGTAACTCCTTACCTTCATTCAGGTCAAGATTCATCTTCCAGTTTCCTGCTACAATTTTTTGTCTCATACGTTCATTGGTTTGTTCTCCCAAAATCGGTGTTCAGAAGAAGCTTCAAAAATATGTTTTAATATGTCTTTATCTATATCGTTTAGTTCTATACTTCTGCGTTCCATCACCTTTTTAGCCGTTTCAAATGCCTTGCCTTGAGCGTAGGTTGAAAATCCTGTAGCACCACCCCATGTAAAAGAGGGAATAAAGTTACGTGGAAAGGCAGCTCCATAGATATTTGCACTTACACCAACTACAGTTCCTGTATTGAACATGGTATTAATTCCACACTTGCTGTGATCCCCCATTATTAAACCGCAAAACTGAAGACCGGTATTTACAAACCGTTTTGTTTCATAATTCCAAAGCTTTACTGGAGCATAGTTGTTTTTTAAATTTGAACAGTTTGTATCTGCACCAAGATTACACCATTCACCAACCACAGAATTACCCATAAATCCATCATGGCCTTTGTTACTGTACGATTGAAAAACAACATTGCTTATTTCACCGCCAACCTTACAATGTGGTCCTATGGTTGTTGCTCCATAAATTTTAGCACCCATTTTTATGGTTGCATTGTTACATAAAGCAAGTGGTCCGCGAATAAGGTTGCCTTCTAAGATTTGTGCATCTTTACCTATGTAAATAGGACCTTCATTTGAGTTAAGGGTTGATGCTTCCACATAAGCACCTTCCTCAACAAAAATGTTATCACCAATTAACGTATTAGTTTTTGAGATTGACTTACTTTTTCTATTCTTAGTTAATAGTTTAAAATCATTACGAATCTCCTGATCATTTAAAGTGAAGATATCGTAAGAGTTGTTTAGGATTGAATAGGTACAATCACATTTTAAAAATTCAATTTCATCTAAAAATTCAATTTTCTTAGTATATGATTTGGAACTGCGAAATGCGATTATCTCATTTTCATTTTCGCCAGTTAAACCCTGTCCTTCCTTTAAGTTTTGAATCTTGGTAACTAAATCTTCATTAGCAATTACACGGCCATTGATGTAATAGTTATCTGAAGAATAGGTTGCAGTAAATTTTTGTGATAAATAGTCTTCAGTTAAAAATGATGTTTTAGCAGAGGCTAAGTGTTGCCACTTTTCATCGAGAGTAACTATCCCTACGCGTAAGTTCCCACATGGTCTAGTATAACAAAGGGGGAGTAGGTTGATCCTCCCAATATCATCGAACAAAATTATATTCATAAAAAAAGGCTCTCCAAATATAGAGAGCCTTCACTGATTATTTGAATAATCTTATTTCTTTTTAGCGTATCTCTTGTTGAATTTGTCGATTCTTCCTGCAGTATCAACAAAATTCATTTTACCAGTATAAAAAGGATGTGATGCACTTGAAATCTCTAATTTATATATTGGATACTCATTTCCGTCATCGTAAGTTGTGGTTTCTTTTGTCTCAACGCAAGACTTGGTTAAAAACTGAAAACCGTTAGACATATCCTTAAATACAACTAATCTATAATTATCTGGATGAATTTCTTTTTTCATTTCGCTGTTTGTTATGTTATTAATCCAAGCTTCATCTAGTTTTTTGAAACTAAAATCGGCTTTTCCTTTTAAAGGACTGCAAAATTAGTAATTTTTGCATTTAATTCAAGTAGAAAGTTTGATAAAAAATATAATTAAATCACTGGGTCTTATAATTCTATTTATAACTCCTTTTTGGGTAGCAAGAATACTACTCATTTTGATAAACAATGAACTTTCAATCGCCAAATACAATCTTCTAGATTATTTACTTGTTTCTCTGCGATTCGATTTTAAAACAATGGCTATTTGGTATGGAATTCTTTTTATAGGTTTAGCCATAAATCTTTTTGCTAAATCTAAAGCCCTTATCAAGCTTAATACAATCGTGTTTGCTATTCTGTTTTTAGCAGCATTGGTATTCAATTTGATTAATGTTTTCTACTATCCAACCAGTAAAAATATTGCAGGAGTTGAATTATTTACCATGATTGGTGGTCAAGAGTGGGGAATAATATTTTCATATATAACTCACTATTGGTATCTAATCTTGGTGGCCGTTTTACTATTGTATGGTGCAGTTAAGCTATTCCTATTTATTACATTGGAATTTAAGAATCGCATTAAGATTGGTTTTGTCTTGATGTCCTTAGGACTGCTTTTTGGGTTTGCTAGAGGCACATTTACGTTAAAACCGCTTAATAGTATGAATGCTTTTGAAGTTTTACCTGCCAATGGAGCAAAAACAGCAATTACCCCTCTTTATGTTTTGCTTGAATCGTATGGTAAAAAACCGCTTGAAGAATTAAATTACTTTCCTGAAGATGAAATCTTAGCATCACTTCAACAAAACCGTATTACACTGCCGTCATTAGGTTCTAACAAACCAAATATCTGTATCATCCTGTTAGAAAGCTTTGGTAAAGAATATACAGGTTTAAACAAAGGCAAAGGTTCAAGTTATACTCCCTTTCTAGATAGTTTGATGGATGAGTCCTTAAACTTTACTAACGCATATGCCAATGGTCTTCGATCAATGGACGCAGTGGCATCCATTTATGCTGGTATTCCTTCACTAATGGATCAATCGTTTGTAGGGTCGCTATACACAGGAAACAATATCAATTCCCTTTTTAATCAATTGAAAGAGTTAGGATATTTAAATACGTTTTATCATGCTGCTGACGAACAGTCTATGGGTTTTAAATCCTTTCTAACTGCTCAGGGTTTAGACCGATATGTTGCAAATCAACAATATCCTAATAGCGATGATTTTGATGGAACTTGGGGGATTTTTGATGAACCTTTTCTTCAATTCTATGCCAACGAACTTGGCAATATGAAACAACCATGGTGTTCAAGTATTTTTACGCTTAGCAGTCATCATCCATATGCTGTTCCCAAAAAATACAATAAGCTTAAGAAAGGTACATTGCCAATTCATCGTGCGGTTCGTTATTCAGATATAGCTCTGCGTAATTTTTTTATAGAAGCTAGAACACAACCTTGGTTTAGTAATACAGTATTTGTTCTAACTGCAGACCATTCTTCAGTTAATAAAAACAAGCGTTATAAGACGCATCGAGGAAGTTATGAAGTTCCATTGCTTGTTTATGCTCCTTCTCTGTTTGAACCAGAAATTATAACCAAACCAGTGCAGCATCTCGATTTATATCCTACGGTGTTACAACTTGCCGGAATGAAAGACAGCGTATTTGCTCTGGGTAAATCCCTTTTAGATTCTAATTATGCACCAATTGTACATTATGAAGGGAACAGATATTGTTTAACAGACTCTTCTTATGCTTTGGAAATGGTAGGGAAACGTAAATTTAAATTGTATAACTACAAAGAAGACCCCAACTATCGATACAATTTGAGTAGGAAGAATAGTGCTTTGAAAGAAGCAATGGAAAATAAATTAAAACTGAATATTCAGAAATTTAACTACTCGATAATAAACAATCATTTTTATTAGCGAGTTCTTACATTTGCCGCAATGCAAAAACCATCAAATCCACAAGGAACCCGAGATTTTGGTCCAGAGGTAATGCGGAAACGCAATTATATCTTGAACACAATACGAGCAATCTTTGAGAAATTCGGATTTGAGCAGTTGGAAACTCCTGCCTTAGAAAACCTGAGTATGCTTACAGGCAAGTATGGCGACGAAGGAGATAAGCTTCTTTATAAGATTAGAAGCAATAAAGAAATTACGCAAGAAATTAGCGAGGATGAAGCCAATCAGATTCGCAATATGTTTCCGGATAAATGGATTGCAGGTGAATCGAAGCTAGGTCTCCGATATGATCTAACAGTTCCATTTGCTCGATTTGTGGTACAACATAGAAATGAATTAACATTCCCTTTTAGACGATATCAAATCCAACCTGTATGGCGAGCAGATCGTCCTCAAAAAGGTAGATTCAGGGAGTTTACCCAATGTGATGCCGATTGTATTGGAACCAATTCGTTGCTTAATGAAGCTGACTTAATCCAAATCTACAATGAAGCATTTTCCGCATTAAAGCTGGAGCATACAGTACTAAAAGTTAATCATAGAAAGTTCTTGGAAGCTTTGGTAGATGAATTGAAATTGGATTTTCCAGTGGCCCGATTCACAACTACTCTTGATAAGCTCGACAAGATAGGAGAAGAAGGTGTAATCAAAGAATTGCAAAACTTAGGGGTTGACGCTGACAAATGCTCTAAGCTTTTTAACATAATAGGACAATCGGAACTAACTGAAGCTAATCTTCAAAAGTTTGCAATCGCTTTTAATAACAATGAGCTTGCTATGAAAGCTGTTTCAGACTTATCTGAAATTCTCACTTATTTAAAAGGACAGACCATGAACATTCGCATTGAATTGGATCTCAGCTTAGCCCGTGGCTTAGACTACTATACAGGATGTATTTTTGAAGCAATTGTACCAAACAGTGGAATGGGGAGTGTTTCTGGAGGTGGCAGATACGATGACTTAACAGGAGTTTTTGGTCTCAAAGATGTATCTGGAGTAGGTATTTCTTTTGGAGTAGATCGAATATATGAGATATTGGAATCTTCTGAATTATGGCCGAAAGACTTATACTCAAACAGCACAGTTCTTCTTTGTCACTTTGACGAGGCAAGTCAGCAATATGCTGTTGGAGTTGCTCAGAAGTTAAGAGCCGAAGGAATTAGTGCCATGGTTTTCCCAGATTCAAAACGAATAAATAAGCAATTTGATTTTGCGAACAAAGCAGGAATTAAGTATGCTATTGTAATTGGCGACAACGAAATAAAAACAGGTGAATTGTCACTTAAAAACTTGCTGGAAGGGAGTCAAGAGAACCTGACACTCGACGCCACAATAGAAGTCTTAAAACATTGAAAAGATTTAATTTTAAAGACTCCATTGTATTTGAGAACGATAATTATATCGCAATCTGTAAGCCTGCAGGAATTTCAAGCTTACACGAAAGACTAGGTCAGGCAAAATCGGTATTTGAAGAAGCAAAAAAATACGATGAGTCATTGCAGTTGTGTCATCGATTGGATAAAGAAACGAGCGGAGTTCTGCTACTATCAAAGCATTCTGAGGCATATGCACATGCCGCTAAATCATTTGAAAAAAGAAAAGTAAAGAAAGTATATCATGCAGTTTCTGACGGCACGCATGGGTTTCGGGATCTGGAAATTAACCTTCCTCTAATAACCACCCGAAGTGGACGAAGTGCTGTAAATTCTCTCAAGGGAAAACCCAGTACAACTGTATTCAATTCTCTTGAAAACTTCAATCATTTCACCTTGGTGCAATGCGAACCAGTCTCTGGTCGTCAACATCAAATAAGGATACACTTGGCAACTCAAAATGCAGCAATAGCAGCTGATACCATATACGGAGGCAAACAGCCTTACTTATCTCGATTGAAGCGAGACTTTACAATTAGCGAGGATAAAGAAGAGAAGCCGATGATTCAGCGATTTGCATTGCATGCGTATTCCCTAAAATTGGAGGATATTGATGGAAGTGATATGGAGGTTGTTGCAGAGTACCCAAAAGACATGTTTGTTTTTCTGAAGCTTTTGAGGAAGTATGATAAAGCAAATTTCTAAATTGGATTAATTTGTCCTTACTTTACAACTTCATATGAAATCACTTCTCGCTTTTACTTTCTTACTAATCAGTTTTTCAAGTGTGGCTCAAAAACACAGTATTGAAGATGTTGCTGTTTTGTTTTCCAAACATAAATATGCTAAGGTATACAAGTGTTTTGATGATAACATGAAAGACAATATCTCAGTTGAGCAGTTGCAGGAGTTGTGGGAACGCATGGAATCTGGGGCTGGTAAATATGTTGGTGTTGAAGATGTAGTCATTGAGCAATTGGATGAAAATTTAAGACAAACGGCAGTGATAAAGTTTGAGTCTGCCGCAGTCAAATTAATTATGTCGGAATCTGAGGATAAAGAGATTAATGGTCTGTTTGTTAGTCAACTTGGCTATGAAGCTCCACCGTATGCAAAAGATCTAGTAACAGGAAAGAAACGGATAAACTTTTTAAGCCATAGTTACAACATATCAGGAGAACTAATGCTCCCAATAACGTGTAATAACTGTCCGGTTGTGATTTTAGTGCATGGATCTGGGCCCAACGATAAGGATGAAACAATTGGACCAAACAAAGTATTCAAAGACCTTGCTTTGGGCTTAGCAGCGAATGGAATCGCAACATTTCGATACAATAAGCGATCAAATTTGTATCCCGAAACGATTAAGGGGCAATTTGATATTTATGATGAAACCATCAATGATGCAATTTCAGCATACCATACCTTAAGCAGTGATACTTCATTAAGGCTAGGGAAAACAGTGATGCTTGGTCATAGTTTAGGAGCCTACTCCATGCCGCTTATCGCTGATTCTTTAAAAGAAATAGACGGAGCCATCTT
This sequence comes from Bacteroidia bacterium, assembly GCA_013042025.1. Classification (GTDB taxonomy): domain Bacteria; phylum Bacteroidota; class Bacteroidia; order NS11-12g; family UBA9320; genus UBA9320. The sequence goes on along the minus strand of JABDQY010000313.1, from coordinate 1,562 downwards.
GTTTTCTTCAAATGCAAGAAGGTTAGAAGATTTAATTGAATATCAAATGCACTACCTTACCAATTGGGATGATATATTGACAAAGGAAGAAGTTGAAATAGTGGAATTAAATACTGCTCGTGCAGAAGATATTCGTACCAACAATTATACGGATACAACGTCAGCTGAAAATCTGTTGGCTTATTGGCCTGGAACATTTTGGAAAGGCATTGATACTTATAATCCTGTGGAGCAAGTAAAATCAAATACAACAACGCCATTCTTTATAATGCAAGGAGAGAAGGACTATCAAATAACCATGGTAGATTTTGAGCTTTGGACTGAAGGTGTTGGAAAACAGAACAATGTACGCTTAAAAAGCTATCCAAATCTTACGCACCTGTTTACTCCAACAGAGAGCGACAAGCCTGGACCGAATGACTACTTTTTGCCTACCAATGTAGATGAAGAAGTAGTTAAGGATATTGCGGAATGGGTCAAGAAGTTATGACTTTACTTCCTTAATTTTCCACGTTTTTGCATCTTTCACTTTTTGCTTCAATAACGCTTTTTCAAGTACTTCGCTCATGTGATCTACAAAGTGAAATTTAAGGTCTGAAATGTACGCAGGCTTGATATCATCTATGTCTTTCTTATTTGCTTTACACATAATGATTTCTTTTATACCTGCACGCTTAGCAGCCAATATTTTTTCCTTGATTCCACCTACAGGAAGTACCTTGCCACGAAGTGTTATTTCTCCAGTCATGGCTAGTTTACTTTTTACTTTCTGTTGCGTAATCAATGATGCCAATGAAGTTAATATAGTAACACCAGCACTTGGTCCATCTTTAGGTACAGCTCCTGCAGGGAAGTGGATGTGAATATCGTATTGGTCAAAGATGTCTGGATTTATACCATAATGCTCAGCATTTGATTTTAACCAAGTGGTTGCAGTAATTGCACTTTCTTTCATTACATCACCTAGTTGACCAGTAAGTGTCATTTTGCCTTTCCCTTTGGTCAAGGTACTTTCCACAAAAAGAATATCACCTCCTACACTTGTCCAAGCAAGTCCGGTAACTACACCAGCAACTTCGTTGTTTTCATAGAGGTCTTTTTCTATTTTGTCTTTGCCTAGAATGGTTTCAATTTGATTAGGCTTGATGGTGGGAGCTGGTTTATTCTCATACACTATTTCTTTCGCTTGATACCTGCAGATACGAGCCAATCTTTTATCAAGTGTTCGCACACCGCTTTCGCGAGTATATTCATCAATTACTTTCTCAATAGCCTTATCACCCATCTTAAGTTGATTGGCTTTTAAACCATGCTCTTTCTTTTGCTTAGGTAATAAGTGTCGTTTTGCAATTCCAATTTTTTCTTCAACGGTATAACCAGAAATATCAATAATCTCCATTCTGTCGCGAAGTGCCGGTTGAATAGTGTCTAAACGATTTGCAGTTGCAATGAATAAAACATTACTCAAATCGTAATCAAGCTCTACATAGTTATCATGAAATGCGTTGTTTTGCTCTGGATCTAAAATCTCTAACAACGCAGAAGAAGGGTCACCTCTAAAG
>JABDQY010000311.1 GCA_013042025.1 Bacteroidia bacterium | reverse complement strand
CCTCGTGATTTAAAAGCAGTGGTCCTCGATGATTTAATAAAAGAAACTCAGTTTAGTTTAGATCAGAATAATTCGGATGTTATGAAATTGGTGTGGTGGATACCAAGTGAATTCTGGGGAGTTGTTTATGCTCAAGATGAATCTGTTGATGATCAAACGGCTGCTGATATTGTAGATGCATTAGATGATTATACAATCGTTCTGGTTATTGATGGGGATGTTGGTTCTTTTGGTGATTTTAAGCCAAGAAGTGCTAAAGAAGTGAAGCGAAATCTTACTGTTTTTGATGAGGAAGGGAAAGAATTTGAAGCAATTGATGATGCTGATATTAATTTTCAAGCATTAATGTTTTTAAACATGCTGAAGCCAATTTTGGGTAATCTTTTAGGCAAAATGGGTGAGAGTATGAATGTGCTTGTATTTGAAAAAGAAGGACAGAAAATTATAGACCCATACGAAGAAGGAGGAAACCTTAAGTATGGAAAAGACGTAATAGATTTAGATTTACCATTGGCGTCACTGCTGCAAGATAAAGAATGTCCGGTTGATAATGAGCCTATGAATGCTAAATGGAAATATTGCCCATATCACGGTGATGAACTCGAATGAAACTGATTCTTGCATCTCAAAATAAAAATAAAATAGCTGAAATTCGAGCTAAACTACCTCAATTTACCATAAGTGGATTAGACCCAACTCAATTCCCGAATGAGCTATTAGAAACGGGCAGTACGCTTGAAGAAAATGCCTTACAAAAAGCTCGACAAGTATTTGCGATAACAGGGTGTAGCTGTTTTGCAGATGATACTGGATTAGAAGTAGAGGCATTAGATGGAGAGCCTGGAGTGTTGTCGGCTCGATATGCTGGAGAAAGAAGAAACAGTAACGATAACATGAATCTGGTTCTTGAAAGACTTAAGAATCAACCCAACCGTAAAGCTAGATTCAAAACAGTAATTGCTCTTATATTAAACGGAAAGGAATATGTTTTTGAGGGTGTTTGTGGCGGAGAAATCACGGAACAAAAATCCGGAGATGAAGGATTTGGATACGATCCAATATTCTTGCCAGAAGGTAGAAAAGAAACATTTGCAGAAATGTCCATGAAAGAAAAAGGTGAAATTAGTCATCGGGGAAGAGCAGTCAATAAACTTGTTTTATTTTTAGGCAACTATAGTTAGTTGTTGATTTTCAAGCCGTCTAAAATATTGGATTTCTTCTTGTATTGTGTTATTTATTTGATAGTTCGTTCGTTTAATATTGAACGTAAACTTTAAGTAAATAAGAAATTCAAAAAAAACCATTTGCAATTCGTATAAGAAATTTAATTATATCTCTCCGCAGCTTATGAGTGGGCTGGGTGTAGGGTAAGTATAAAAGAGGGACCGAATTGTCAAATCATTTAATTATTAAAAAAAATACCGGATTATTGTAAAAAATCTTATTTTTGCAAAATATTTCCCAAAATAGGAATTATTGTTAGAAGATTAAGCTACTATTATTATGAATAAAGCATCACTAAAACGTGTAACGTATGTTGCACTATTTTTCACTATTTTACTGTTTGGTTTGAAAACCAATGTTGTTGCACAAACACAACAAATTAAGTCAGGTTCGCATATCATTGATATGGGTGTTACCACACAAACCATTAACAATGCAATTAGACCGTACGGTCTTGTTTACACTTTAATTCGTGACTATAACGTACCTGTTGTATGGGCAATTAATCAAAGCAAGTCGAATAGAGATGACATTGACTTTACGCACAACGGTAAGAATTATAAGCACGGTCCTTTTATTATTCCAAAGTCTCATCGCAGTACAGCTGTAGATTCGGTTATTAACCATTGGAAAACTACCTATTCGGGTATGACTATAGATACCGCAGTATCAGATTTTAATGTTTCGTATTATAGAAATCTAACTTACGTGCCAATTTGGACATTGGATGATGGAAATGGGGGAATTGCAGAAGGGTATCTAGAAAATGCCGGAATTCCAAGCAATGGATATAACTGGCAGGATCCTCAGGATTTAGATTGCTGTTATGATTTATTTGTAATGCCTCATGCTGATCCAGAATGGTCTACTCATAGCAATTTATTCTATTGGAACAACGACACCGCCGATGGAGGTTGTGGAGGTTGGATATGGGCTGCTTGCCACGCAGTATCAGCACTTGAAAATATGAGTGATGCAAGTGGTGATACGGTTACCAATTTTCTTATGGCGGATGATTCTCCTTATCCAGCAGTTTTCTGGGGAGACCACGATGATGGTGACGAAGTTTATAATTATAAATCAGGACTCGGTGCTTTGCCTTCGCTGCAATATGTAGATGATTTTGATCCAGCTACTGAAAACGGTTCTGAGAATATGTACATTCCTGAAGAAAAGTGGAGATTAACTACACAAACTGATGTGGAAGATCCAAATCACCCTGATTTAGTAGGCAGACCAAACTCAATGGCAGCAAAACTAGCATTTGGAAGAGCTTACGGTGACCCTAACAGAGGTAAGGTTATGTACGAAGCTGGTCACTCACATGATGGATCAGGAGTAGCAAATGTTGCAGCTCAACGAATATTTTTTAATTTCTCGTTAGATGCACCTGAGGCTAAGGCTCCTACAATAACGAGTTCAGTGCCAGACGTAATGGTTCAAACAATCACCTACCAGCTATCTGCTTCTGCATCTGGAAGAACCGGACCATTTACCTATGAATGGACTACTGCTTGTGCAGGAACATTTAATAATCCTTATATAGCAAATGCCACTTTTACTCCCGATTCAGTTTCAAGTGCAACGCTTTGTGCACTTACAGTTAAAGTTACAGATCAATGTGGTAGAGTATCATTTAAATCTCAGGATGTTACAATTTACGGTAGTCCGCAACCACCAACAGCTTTGCAAGACAGTGTATACTGTTTGCCTTGGTCTACTGTAACTTTAGATCCATTGGCTAACGACATTGACCCAATGGATCTAAAG
>JABDQY010000310.1 GCA_013042025.1 Bacteroidia bacterium | reverse complement strand
GCTCTATAGTTATGGCAAAAGACCATTTGTATCAGTTGGTTGAAAAACATAACTTATGTCCAAAATACACTGGATTAGAACGGACAAAAGATGCATGTTATTTAGGTGATTCATGTACGTTTTGTGTGGGAAGTGAATCATTAAGTCAATACAATGAGCGGGTGGAGAACACTGTTAATCATGATGAGAATAAGGTTACGGGTGTTTTGGTTGGGCGAGGACGTTCTCTAGAAGAGCAAAGTGTTATTTACATTGAAAATGGAGATTATAAAGGCTTTGGATATTTTAACTCAAGTCATCAACCGAGTTTTGATGAACTAGTTGATTTAATACAACCGTATAAGAATAATAACGATGTAAAGCGTATACTGAATGGTTTTTTTGGTAAACCATTGCCTAAACAATATACGTTTATCAAAACATCTGAAATAAAGGGAACCTCTACGGCTTCACAATAACGATAGGGAAATCCTGTCCCACAGACCAAGATCTTGGATACTGTGGTTGTCCGCGATATTTTTGAGTGAGAATTGGAATTTGATCGTTTAAGTAAGCTTCAATTTCTTTAATGGTTATTTTTTGATCCAATAAACCGCCATCTGCCATACCTTCTAATCCCTCCAAAAGTGCAAACGTAAATACACCATGGCCTAAGTCATCAAATTCAGTAGCATACTGCTCGGTACCTGTAGAAGCTAAAAGAACTGCACCAGAAGAACGAGCCAGTTGAACAATTGCCTTTTCCTCAGCTGCACCTCGTTGAGCGAATGCATCAATGGCACCTCCACTTTGGCAGGCATCTAATACAATAATTTGCTTTTGTGCACTAATTCTTGAGGTGAAGTGTTTCAATTCATCTGCTGAAAGCCCACTGGACTCTAGCATTTCATCATGGCCGTAAAGCTTTGTTACATTATGGAGAGCTAAATAGAATTTCTCATTGAACTGACCCATAACACCATGACCAGCATAAAAGAAGATGAACACATCTTGAGGTTTAGATTCATCTGCAATGTTTTCAAGTTCTGAAATTGTACTTGCACGTGTTGCCTCGTTATTATAAAGGGTGTGTATTCGTACGTTTTCAAAAATAGTAGTCCCATTTATCGAAATATTCTCTTTAATAGCCATTGCATCCGCAACAGCATAGTTTAGATTATAACTTGCATTTTTATACTGATTTATTCCGATACAAAGTAGATGTAAAGTTGGTTTAAGCTCAATACCGGTATAAGTTACTTTAACTTGGTCTAGTTTTGATTCAATTCCCGTTTCGGTAATTGCTTTTGCGGTAATAACATTTAATCCGGAAGACAATTGTACTTTGCTTTTTGGTGCATTGTTCTCCATTTCAGCTCCCCTCGTTTGTGCTTCAACCAATTTCCCGTTTACGTATAGTTCAACTTCTTTAATTGGATCTCCATGAGCTTCGGTTTCAACAACCAACTCTATAACTGGGGTTTTAACTTCTTTGTTATTTGCTTCTGTAATAATTTGTATGTCAGGCACTTGGTCCAGTAATCCTGCAATGTCCTTATTTTCTGCATGTTCTTCAGATAGCAGCTTTGGAAGAAGTTGCGGGGTAAATAAGTTTTGAAACAACACGTTCACAGAAGAGCGAGAAACAACATTCCCTTCTTTGTCTAATTTCTTCCATTCCAATTTTTCAAAAGCACCTGCAGTACCATCTACTCTTCCATCTGTGGCAATTACAGCCCAATCTTGTCCACTTACAAATAATTGTGCCACTACCTTTTGCGTTTTGGTATTAAAAAGTTTTGAAATACCATTCGGATGAGCAAAAAACATAAAATCACCACCTCTAATTTTAACTGGAACAATTGCTTCTTTGGCTAATCCATCTTTAAATCTCACTTCAAATAGTTTTTCGGAATATTCAAAATTTAAAGTTTCAAGATTTAAAACATTAATAATACCATTTTCCTGAGTAATTACTGCTTTCTTACCATCTTGTATTGGAATGATAGATCCGCCAGCATTTGGGAATGATTTGATTTCTTTTTTTGTAGAAATATCTATGATCTTAAGGGATTTTGGACTTGTTTTCCCATCTGTATTAAGCTTCTCAAAATAATAGATGTACATTCTATTGTTATTATCTATAAATGTAGCAATCGGTATTTCATCTTTTTTTAAAACTGTTGAAAAAATATTTTGCTGACTGTTTATATCATAAACAGCAACTTCATGTTTATACTCTTTATTCAATCGGGGACATGAAAAGTATTTTCCGTTTTGAGATACTGAACCAGAGTTGGTGTTAAACTCTGCTACTTTTTCCAGACTAATACTATCAAATTGGTAGAGTAAAACTTTAGAGGCCAAGATATCTGTATTTGAATATCTCGCAGTCTTAATATATCCTTGGTCCATTCCTAGATATGTATCACCAGTAGGAATTGTAATCTCTTCTAAAGGCTCTAATGTTTCAGAGCTTAATGTGTTGTAAGTAACATCAGTTAACAAACCAACAATTTCATCCAGAGGATATTCCTCTCCATATTTGATTTTGCTATAAGTTAATGAGTGCAATTTTCCTTGGTCAAAGAATACACTACCGTTTTCAATATTTTTGATAATCTCTCCTTTATTAATGTCAATCATTAAACCAGCAAAAGACATAGACATCGTTGAGGCCTTATCGGTATTTATCGTAGTTGAAACAGATGAAACCATGTAGCAAAGCTTCGTGCCATCATTATCTGTGGATGGGATTACAGTTTTATGAATAATGACCCCATCTTTTTCTGTTTCAACTTCCTGATTTTTAATTCCTAACTCCACAGTTTGTCCAATTCCTAACTCCACAGTTTGTCCAATTCCTAAAAGGAAATAAAACAATAAGCCGATCAGTATTTTAATTCTAAGAGTACTCAATTAGATCTTACTAAATCAAAAGTAACAAATTTAATGACGCCATATGAAATGTAATAGCATATGCTTAAAGTTTACTGAGCATTAAGCTACAACCTCTTAAGTCCGAATCATCTAACCTCCCTAGAACTTCAAAACTCCCATCGTTATATACTTTCCCTAAATCATCTGTTGCAATAAAACTACATGTATGGATATTGGCTAAGTCTATAATGTTTAAAGCTGCTGTTTTGCCTTCTTCGCTTTTTGTAAATGGGTCATTATC
>JABDQY010000307.1 GCA_013042025.1 Bacteroidia bacterium | reverse complement strand
GGCGTAAATACGTTTGCTGTTGAAATGCATCAAACCAATGCGAGCAGTTCCGACCTTGGATTTGATTTGGAAGTTATTGGTTACGAAGCAACAGATTCTACAAACTACTTTCTTGCAATTGAAGGTGAGTGGAACTACTTAGATGATGGATCAAACCAAGGTACATCATGGGTAGATTCTGGATTCAATGATGCAAGTTGGAGTTCTGGTGATGCTGTTTTAGGATATGGAACCTTAGACGGAAATACCGTAACAACTACTGTTGGTTATGGTGGAGTGTCGTCAGACAAACATCCAACAACCTACTTTAGAAAAGAAATTACTCTATCAAACCCAGATTATTTAGAACTTGATGTCTATTTGCTCGCAGATGATGCTGCTGCAGTCTATATTAATGGGAAATTCGCCTTTGAAACGGGTTTACCTTCCAGTTGGGATTTTGAATCGTATGCTACAGTTACAGCATCGGCCGATGACGAAGGAGACTATGATTTATATACTATTCCTGATACTTTCCTAGTGAACGGCGTCAACACGTTCGCTGTAGAAATGCACCAAGTGAATGCAAGCAGTTCCGACCTAGGATTTGACATGGCTATAGAAGGAATTAAAGGAACACCTGTGGTTGGACAAATCTTTATGGACTTGGATGGTAACGGACTATATACAGATTACGATGAATTTGGTTCAGGTGCTGTAGAAATAAAAATTTATAATGATGCTGATTCTAACGGCATTTATCTCAACAGTGAGATTATTGATTCGATGCTAACAGATCCATATGCTAATTATAGTTTACTCGCTCCAGAAGGAGTTCGCCATTTAGCTGTAAAATTAATGACCGAAGATATGGATTATCGTAGCGAATTTACAACTGATACTATCGTTACATTTACGCTTACACCTGCCATTGATACGGCAATAGCAAATTTTGGGCAATTAGGACCAAGAAGTATGTGCTTGCTTATTGCAGACAATCAGGAGGCAAATGATGAATACTATATCGCTAATCGTATGACAGGTAAAAACCGTTATGTTTCTACTCTTAATGTAAACGAAATTGAGGGTATGGCCATTCGAATTGGAATGGATTCTGCTTGGGCATGTGATGCTGGACAGTTTGGTACAATAGACGTCCTTACAGGTCAATTTACTCCAATTGGTTCTGGTGTTGGAACTGGTGATGGAACCTACGCTGGTTCATCTTCTTCTATCGCTTTTACAGATATAGATGGTATGGCTTATGATGGAATTAATGAAATTATGTATGCCACCCATAAAACTGCTGGAGCAGGAAATAATGATGTTTTACTTGCAATAAATAGAAACACTGGAGGTTACATTCCTGATTTCTTTGGAGCTGGAGTGGATTATGTGGAAATAACTGGGACAAATATCAAAGAAGATATTGATGATATTGCATTCAATCCATATACCAATCAGCTTCTTGCTATTAATATGCAAGGAACGGGTGATAGCACTAGATATATTTCTATTGACCCCGCAACTGGCACAAGTACAGTAATTTCAATTACCGGGGTAGGTGATTTCGAAAGTCTAGGGTACTACAATACTGGAGAACTTTATGGTACAACAGGAGTTGAACCAAAAGCAGGATATCCAGCAAATTCATTTTATAAGATTAACCGAAATACGGGTGTAGGTACAATGTTAGATAATTTAACAGGGGCTGTTGATGTAGAAGCTTGCGATTGCTTAACAGGACCTACTTCAAACCTTTTATCAGGAACCGTATTTTATGACAATGATTCCTCTGGAACCTATGATGAAAATATTGATAGTGCGTATGGTGGAATTAAAGTATACCTCTACAGAGATGTAGACGGAAACGGTGTTCTTGATAGCATTGACTACATTATTGATAGTACATATTCTGAATCAACTACTGGATATTATGTATTTAAGACAGATAGTCTAGGTGATTTTTTAACTCAACCAGTTATCGACGGTACACCTTTAGCGGGTAACAACACAACTACTGGTGATAGTTTAACTGCTGATATAGTATTTACTCTACACGGAGACTTTGATGGTCAAAATGACTTTGGCTTCCATATCTCAAGTGGTCAACCTTACTTACCAGTTGATTGGTTACATGTTGATGCTGCCTGGATAGATACTAAAAATTCGGTTGTAACATGGAGCACTGCTTCAGAGATAAACTCTTCACATTATGTTGTTGAGCGAAAAGTAGGAACAGGCTCATTCTATACAATTGGTGAAGTTGATGCAGCAGGTCAATCCAGTGAATTAAGCAACTACAGCTTTTTAGATATTAACGCCAATGAGTTGGAATCTCAGTACCTTCATTACCGTGTGAAACAAGTAGATTACAACGGTACAAGCTCATATTCAGATATAGTGAGTCTTGAGAAAAAAGAACAAGTTCACATAGCGGTATATCCAAATCCGGTAGGTGCAACATTAAATATTAACCTTGATGCCAAAGGAGAATACCACATTCTAATTACAGATATGGTAGGAACCGAGGTAACAAGCTTAAGTGGGTACAAACAAACCAAGTTCTCACCCATCAGAATAGAAGGACTTAACCAGTTACGCCGTGGGTTGTATCTCGTGCGTATCTCTTACAATGGAGAAGAAACTATTGTAAAAATACTAAAGTAAGTTTTTATTTATTAGTTAGCCTTAGGCCAGGATTAGTAACCCTGGCCTATTTTTTTGCTATTTAATTAAGCTTTTACCATCCATCTCAGCTGGTTGATTTATACCCATCATATCTAGAATCGTTGGAGCAACGTCAGCTAATATTCCATCAGAAATGGCTTGAACATCTTCATCAATTAAATAACAAGGCACCAAATTGGTAGTATGTGCGGTATGAGGAGAACCATCTTCATTAATAGCTTTGTCTGCGTTTCCATGATCTGCAATTACAATGAAACTATAGCCATTCTCTCGACCTACTGCTATTAACTCTTTTGTACAAGAATCTACTGTTTCACATGCTTTAACAATTGCTTCAAAAACGCCAGTATGGCCTACCATATCAGGATTAGCATAATTAATCGCCATAAAATCAAATGTCTTTTGCTTAATTTTTTCTTTAAGCTTTTCAGTAAGTTCCAATGCACTCATTTCAGGTTGCAAATCGTAAGTAGCCACTTTGGGAGAATTTGCCATTGTACGTTCCTCTCCAACAAAAGGTTCTTCTCTCCCACCATTAAAGAAAAAAGTAACATGCGGATATTTTTCTGTTTCCGCTGCTCTCAATTGTGTTAGTCCGTTTCTAGAGAGCACTTCTCCTAATGTTTCTTTTAAATCTTGGTTTTCAAAGAGTACGTTTACTCCGTTATACTTTTTATCATACTCTGTCATAGTATAATAATTTAAGTTAAGTGTATGCATGTTGTATTCATGCATGGTTTCTTGTGTGAGCACACGTGTAATTTGTCTACCCCTATCTGTTCTAAAGTTAAAACAAACAACGATATCGTCTTCTTCTATTTGGGCTTGTTCTCCAATAATACAAGGTTCAATAAACTCATCTGTAATTCCATTCGCATAGGAAGACTCAAATGCGTCTTGATAATTATCAAATTTTGTTCCTATCCCATTAACCATTAAATCAAAAGCTTTCTTGGTTCGCTCCCAACGTTCGTCTCTGTCCATGGCATAGTATCTTCCACAAATAGAAGCAAGCTTCGCTTTTCCCAATTCATTAGAAGAAGTTACAGTCTCAAGATACTTAATACCATTTTTTGGATCCGTATCTCTCCCATCTGTAAATGCATGTATGTAAACGCGATCATCTAAACCTTCTTCTTTAAATATCTCACAAAGTGCAATTAAATGGTCCATACTGCTGTGCACTCCACCGTCAGAAACCAATCCCATCAAGTGAATCTTCCTTGAAGGTTTTGCATGAGTTTGTGTAAGGAGTTGGCCGAATTTAGGAATAGACTTAACTGTTTTTTCTTTGAATGCTTTATTTATGCGAACTAGCATTTGCCAAACAATTCTTCCTGCACCGATATTCATGTGTCCAACTTCAGAATTTCCCATCTGACCCTCGGGTAAGCCCACATTTTCTCCATAAGTTTTTAAGGTTGAATTGGGATAAGATGATAGACTATCAACAAAGGGAGTTTTGGCAGCAAAAATGGCATCAGAATTATCGTGCTTACCAATTCCCCAACCATCTAGAATTAGAAGAATTACTTTTTTCATTTTGGAAATGCAAAGTTAGCGATTCCACTTCTTAGGATTGGTTGATGTTTGTATTTTTCTAATAACTAAGGGAATCGTTCGTTTGTCGAAAACTAAGTGGCATTTATTATTCAACCTCATTCTTTGTAACATTGAATGCAATTTTGCGTTAAATCGATAGAATAATTTGAGGAATCTTTTAACCATATGTGCCCTTTTGCTAGGGAGCATTGCATTTGCACAAGACTTTTATGTGGTGCAAGGTTATGTGGTAGATGAGAATGCGGAACCTCTAGTTGGAGTAATTGTTCGAGTGCAAAACACGGGTAGCGGTGCCGTAACAAATGAACTTGGTCAATATGAATTGCGTTTACCAGAAGGATTGAACAGAATTCATTTTTCTTTTATTGGATATAAGGGCAAAACAATTGAAGAAGTTGTGCTTAAAAAGACAGTCCTAAAC
>JABDQY010000306.1 GCA_013042025.1 Bacteroidia bacterium | reverse complement strand
CGTATGTTTATGGCTAACTCTTATTATTCCATTGGAGTAGATATGATTTATCCAATATCTTCTTTGTCCGGAAGCGGAACAGGAGAGTTATTAGATGCACTAGTACCATTGCTGCCGGAAGGTGAAGTTGAAACAGAGGAAAATGTTCCAAAAATTGCTTTTGTAGGAAGGCCAAATGTTGGAAAATCTACCATCTGCAACACCTTGTTGGGAGAAGAAAGAAACATTGTTACCGACATTGCTGGAACAACTCGAGACACCTTGTTTGTGCGATACAAAGCATTTAAAAATGATTTGTATTTGGTTGACACTGCAGGGGTCCGTAAAAAAAATAAGGTAAGTGAAGATATAGAGTTTTACTCTGTGATGCGGAGCCTTAGGGCTATTGAAAGTGTAGATGTTGTGGCAATTGTAATTGATGCAACTCGAGGAGTGGAAGCACAAGATTTGAATCTATTTGGCTTAGCCCAACGAAATGGAAAAGGAATCGTAATCATCGTAAACAAATGGGACCTTATTAATAAAGACACCCACACTGCAAAAGAATATACCAAATTGATAAAAGACAAGATAGCACCTTTTACAGATGTTCCAATTCTCTTTATTTCTGCAATTACCAAGAAAAGGGTTTTAAAGGCACTAGATTCTTTAATGGGGGTTTATGATTCTATGCAAACAAAAATTACCACTTCTAAGCTGAACGAATTCTTTCTTCCAATTATCCAAAAAACCCCTCCTCCTTCCATTAAAGGAAAATATATTAAGATAAAGTACATCACTCAATTACCAACACCTTGCCCCTCTTTTGCTTTTTTCTGTAACCTACCACAATATGTTGCAGAAAGCTATAAAAGATTCTTAGAAAACAAGTTTAGAGAAGCCTATAATTTTAGCGGTATACCGTTGCGTATTTACTTCAGAAAGAAATAGTTGCAATACCTACCTTCTTTTTTTATATTTGCAGTCATTTATAAATCAATTAACATTAAAAAATACGCGTAAAATGAAAAAAATTATTGCTCTATTCGCTATCGTTTCAGTTTTTGGTTTTGTTGCTTGCAACAACGCTGCTGAAACTACAGAAGAAGGTGCTGAGGAAGCTGTTGAGAATGCAGAAGCTGAAGCAGAAAGTTTATTAGAAAATGCTGAAGAAGCTGCTACAGATGCTGTAGAAGGTGCTGCTGACGCTGTAGAAGGTGCTGTTGAAGGTGCTACAGACGCTGTAGAAGGTGCTGTTGACGCTGTAGAAGGTGCTGCTGGAGACGCTGCTGATGCAGTTGAAGAAGCTGTTAACTAAATATAACTTTTAGAACTTATAAAAAAAGGCTACTCATTGAGTAGCCTTTTTTTATATTTGAAATTATGGTTTTTTACAAAGTTTATTTAGTAATACTTTTCGGAAGCTTTTTATTCGTTTCATGTAAATCAAATGAAACGCAAAACACAAAACAAGAAGAATTAGAATTACAAAAAGTTGATGAATTAATAAAGAAAGATCAAGAAAAAATGGATTCTTTAGAAAAGGCTATTCTGGAAAGTATAGAAGATTAAAGACCTGCGAATTGATCTAAAAATCGTTTATCGTTGTTAAAGAAAGTTCTTAAATCTTTAACTCCATATTTTAACATTGCTATTCTATCAACCCCTAATCCAAATGCAAAACCTGAATATTCTTTAGTATCAATTTTACAATTTTCTAAAACATTTGGATCAACCATTCCACAACCCAAAATTTCTAACCATCCTGTTCCTTTTGTTAATTTGTAATCAGATTCAGTTTCTGTACCTAGGTAAATATCCATTTCGGCACTTGGTTCTGTAAATGGGAAATAAGAAGCCCTAAATCTTACCTTGGTATTTGCACCAAAAAATTCTTGAACGAAATTATATAGCGTTTGTTTTAGATCTGCGAAAGAAACTCCTTTATCTATATATAATCCTTCAACTTGATGGAAAAAACAGTTTGAGCGGGCTGAAATTGCCTCATTTCTATAAACTCTTCCAGGCATAATACTTCTGATAGGTAATTCTCCTTTTTCCATTAGTCTAACTTGAACAGAAGATGTATGTGTTCTTAGTGCAATATCTTCATCTACAAAAAATGTATCCTGCATATCACGAGCCGGATGATTTGATGGAAAATTTAAAGCAGAAAAATTATGCCAATCATCTTCAACTTCTGGACCGGTTGCTACAGAAAAGCCCAATCGCTCAAAAATTTGAGACATTTCCTCCATTACAAAACTTATTGGATGTCTACTTCCAAGCTCATTATAATATCCAGGCAAAAAACTATTTTCACTCCTACCTTCTGAATCAGTTGTGTTCTTGTTTAATTCATTTTGAGCTTCGTTAAAAAAAGATTCTATACTATTCTTAAAAATATTGAGCTCTTTTCCCCATTTCTTTTTTTCTTCTGAATCGAGAGATTTAAATTCTTGAAAAAGTTGGTTTACTAACCCTTTTTTAACCAAAAATTTTAATCTAAAATTTTCAAGATCAGTTGTGCTTTTTATTTCAAAACTTTTTGATTCCTGTAAAATCGTATCAATTTTTTCTCTCATTTTCTATTGCAAAGAAAAGCATATTCACTTAAAGTCTTCAAGGTTATACACTCCTTTAATAATTATTAAAAAGATTATAAAATAATAATAGTAACTATATAAGAACTCCTTGGATATGGGGTTAACGCAATTAGGTTTAATCAAAGTTAACATCCAACTAACATTTCTCTTTTTTTAACTATTTAAGGTTTAATGAATTAACAATTTTAATGTTAAGTGTTAATAGGTAAAAAAACATATTAATGTGCATTACTTGAATGTTAATTAAAAGCGTTTTTAATGTAAAAATGAAGTGGATTAGTTTTTAATTAGGTTGAGAACTTATAATTAAGAGTGAATTGTATAGTTATGCGTGATAATTCACATGGTTTGTTATTAATCCTGTTAATAACCTTATAAATCATTAATAATTAATTCTTTATCCCAGTTTAAACGCATTTCAAAGCTTTCTGATATTTTTCTATTTTCAGGTTTAAGTTTTGTAAATGGATTACCGGAATCCCACAATCCATTTCTATTGGTATCTTTAATTAATACTAGTTCATATAGACCTGGATTGAGGTTTGGTATAGTTAATGTTTTTGATTGATTAATTTTATACTGATTTATAACTTTAGATCTTGAGATTAGCTGGATTATATAAGTACCGGTATCACTTAAGTTTACAATTAGTTGAAGAGAAGGATTTTCTATTAGTTTTGGTGAAATTATAAGAGTATCAGTTCTATTTGTGTTGTTATAGTAATCTCTAATAAAACCACTGTCAATTTCTAAAGTAAGTTTTTTAGCTTTATCAAAAGAAGAATTTATTGTAATAGTCTGATAATCTGATTTAAGAGGTTTGTTTTCTAAAACTATAGAGTCTTGTATTACCCTTAGTTTAGAATAATTAATTGAATCAATAGTATAATCAGTAGAAATATAAATACCATCCATACCCGAATAAGCAGTTAAATTAAACTGCTTGGTTTTCTTTCTTTTTAAATAGATTAATGAATAACTAAAGGTATCGAGTGTTAAAGTGATAAAAGACGAATCTGAATCTGGAAAGTAGAATGATGTCAATGTATCTCGTGTTCTATTGAAGGAATATTTTATTTTTCGATTACTACTGGTTAAATCAGTAGATAATGTTGACACTGGATGTTCAAATGCTATTTTAAGAACTCCTGGTTTAGTAGAAGAAAGAACCTTTGGTTTATTTTTCTTTTTAGTATTATATGGAAAAACCGCTATGCTATCGTTTTTGTTAGTATTAGTATTTATTATTTTAGAAATGGATATGTAATCTTTATCGTCAAGTAATAGATTTTTGTTTTGGTCCTTGATGGCGTAGACCAAGAAAGAATCTAACGGAAGATTATCAATAATAAAGCTACCGCTCTCTGAAGTTCTTACTATATAATCTGGTTTAGTAGTTAAAATTAAACTGTCATTAAAACTTTTATACAAATGGACATTGCACTCATTACATGCTTTTGTAGACAAAACATCAGAGACATTACCTTGATAACTAAAAGAATCTATGTAGCTGCCAGTAGAGAATACATATTTAAAATAATCCATCGGATTCCCTTCGTTAAAATCTACAATGGACCCATTAAAATTAATAGAATAAGTGGTGTTTTTCTTTAAGCTATCATTTAGTTGAATAAATACTTTCTTTCCTTTAACTGTTATGGTGGGTGCTTTTATTTGGCTAGGAGAAATAATAAGAAGATCTGCAGCATTTTTTGTTTTAATGTATTCATCAAACCTCAGTTCTATTAGCGGATTAGTAACAAAAAGCTGAGCACTATCAGGTGTTGTTGCTACAATTTCAGGAGGAGTTACGTCTTTTTCACCTCCATCTAAAGTTTGAATAGACGCACATGCAGATAGGAAAAATATACCAAAGAATAAAACCTTCATTAACGGCCGAAATGTACTAATAAAACAGAAATATCAGCGGGACTTACTCCACTAATTCGCGATGCTTGTCCAATAGAAGTGGGTTTTATTTGAGTAAGCTTGTCGCGAGACTCAGTAGATAAAGAAATTAGCTCATTAAAATTAAAATCTTCTGGAATTTTTATGTGCTCTAGTCTAGAAAGCTTTTCAACGTTTTCTTTTTCCTTTTTAATATATCCTTTGTATTTAACACCTATTTCTGCTTGCTCTATCTCTTCCAATGAAAACTCTGATATCCATTCTTTTACGGAAGGAATCTCAAGCAAATGTTTGGATTTAATTTGAGGTCTTGAAAGTATTTTATCTAGCAAATAGTTTTGAGGAATTTCAGCAGTATTGTACTTGATTAATACTGGATTTGTTTCTTTTGGCGTTACTGTTACCTTACTAATCTTCTTGGTTAACACCTCAACGTTATTCTTTTTAGCCAAAAGAGCATCATATGTTTCATCTGAGATTGTTCCAAGTTGGTGTGCAAATGGCATTAAACGCATATCTGCATTGTCTTGCCGAAGAAGAATTCTGTATTCAGCTCTACTAGTAAACATACGATAAGGCTCTGTTGTTCCTTTGTTCACAAGGTCGTCAATAAGAACTCCAATGTAGGCTTCATCTCTTTTTAGTATGAGCGGTTCGTTATTGTTATTCTTTTGGTGTGCGTTTATTCCTGCTATAAGACCCTGACAAGCAGCCTCTTCATATCCCGTTGTTCCGTTAATTTGACCTGCGAAATATAGGTTTTCAATTCCCTTAGTTTCAAGAGATAATTTTAGTTGTGTAGGAAAGAAGAAGTCATATTCTATTGCGTACCCAGGCCGAAATATTTTGGCTTGTTCGAAACCTTTAATCTTTCTAAGAGCCTCATATTGTACGTCTTGAGGAAGAGATGAGCTAAAACCATTAATATAAGTTTCTACCGTATTCCAACCTTCAGGCTCAACAAAAATTTGATGTCGATCTCGTTCTGAAAATCTGTTAATTTTATCTTCTATGGATGGACAATACCTGGGTCCTATCGATTTAATCGTACCGTTGTATAGCGGCGATTCGTCTAAGTTTTCCCGAAGGATATCATGAACCTCGGGGTTGGTGTAGGTTATATGACAACTGTGTTGATCTTGCACAACATTAGGTTGTCTGAAGGAGAAACAAGTTGGGTTAGTGTCACCTTTTTGTTCTTCCAAAATGTCATAATTAATGGATCTGCCGTCTACTCTTGGAGGAGTTCCTGTCTTCATTCTTCCATTCTCGAAACCTAAAGACACCAGCTGTTCAGTAATTCCATAGGAGGCCCTATCCCCCATTCTCCCTCCTTTTGTTTGGTCTCTACCAATATGTATAATACCATTCATAAAGGTACCGCTAGTCAAAACCACGCTTTGAGCATAGTACTTGTTTCCCATAGTGCTTAAGACTCCAACCACTTGGTTGTTCTCTATAATCATTTGATTAACAGAGTCTTGTACGAAATCGATGTTGTGGTTTTCCTCTAATAGCTGTCTCCATTTTAGGGAAAATAGGGTTCTGTCGTTTTGGGTTCGTGGACTCCACATTGCGGGACCCTTGGATGTATTTAACATTCGAAACTGCATTGTGCTATGATCTGCAACAATGCCCGTTAAACCGCCAAGCGAGTCTATTTCTCTGACTATCTGCCCTTTAGCTACCCCTCCTATTGCTGGGTTGCACGACATTTTTGCTATAGTTTCCATATTCATGGTAACTAAAAGAACCTTAGAGCCCAGGGTGGCTGCAATGTTAGCAGCTTCGCAACCTGCGTGACCAGCACCGACTACAATGACGTCATATTTGTTTTGTGTTTTCACGTGGAACAGTGCAAATCTAGATAGTGATTTTCAAGAGAAGTCATTTCGGCTTTAGCCTCTTTGGTGTCATCTTTACATCCAGCCAAATGAAGTAAACCGTGTATACAGATTCGGTGTAGCTCATTTTCAAACGATACGTTTGAAATATTAGCGTTTTCTATTATCCGATCTACGCTTATACACACCTCGTTATGGCTTACATCTTCATCGTTACTGTAGTCGAACGTGATAACGTCTGTGTAGTAATCATGATTTAATGAACCGATGTTTATTTCTAATAGCTCTTCGTCAGACATAAAGACGAAACAAGTGGGTTTGATTAGATGCAAGTCTTGAAAACAGTTCTCCAGGTACTCTTTTTTAAATGTACGCTCCACCTGAGGGTAGGGCTGTGTATAAATGGTGCTGATGTTATCGGATGACATATACTGTTCCTTTAGCAGATTCCTTTTCTCCTAGGTACCCATATAGGTGTACAATGTACACGTATATCCCTGGAGGGACAAGTGAGCCTTGGTATTCTGCTTTCCATGGAATGTTAGTGTTGTTCTGAGCAAGCCTCATGCCCCAACGGTTGTAAATTTCGTATGTAGACTTTGAGTGGTCTATTCCTGTTCCTAGAACCACAAAGCTGTTGTTCTCTGATTGAGGATTTATTCCTGTGGGAACGTAGAATCTGAGTGAGTCCTGTATGCAAGACTCGTTTGAATAGCTTATGGCAGACGAACCGTATTGGTTTATTTTTTCATCAGCTCTGATGCGAAAACAACCTGATGAATCAGAGTAGTCTGAAGCTATTGGAAATACATCCGTTTCAATATCGTTCCACGTGGAACCGTTTTTTTTCTGTAAAGTGTAGGTGTCGGTAGATCCGTCCCAGCCGGAGTAATTATTGTGACTGACTATCGGAACGGTCTTAAGCAGAATAGAGTTTGACGTGTTTGATGTTGCAGTCACCTCTTCACATTTGTTTATAGTGGATATGGCATAGCTATAATATTCGTTTTGTACGTCAACTAGAACATCGTTCAGGTTATAGCTCAAGTTAGTGTTTGCTGTAACATTGAATTCTTCGTCGAACATGTTTGAAGCCAAGCCTCTAAACACTTTGAAGTAGGCTTGGTCTTTTGTGTTATCGGTAGTCCATTCTATACTGATTGTTTTATTGTCATCCACAGAAACTCTTTCCAGGTATACAAAGCTCGGTTTTTCAAGCTTTCTAGTTTCTATACAGCTTATGTTTGAGCTTGATGTGATTAAATTGGATTCGGTTGACGCTCTAATAAAAAAGCAAAAGGTGTCGCCAAGCACAAAACCATCGTAGGTAAACGAAGTTGAGCCCCCAGAAATAGTACTATGCTTAGTGAAGCTTCCCCCGTTAACAGAAACCATAATAAACTGGCTATCAATGGATTGCCACCCAACATACGATGTCCAACTTAAAGCAATTTCGCGTTTACACGTATCTATTGAGCTGTTAAGTTTCATAACTTTATGTGGTGATGAAATAAGGGAAGTAAGGTTACAGCTGTCAAGGGTTGCGATTACGACAGGAAACACATTGTTAGGGTTTGTTGTTACCGTAAAGAAAGTATCGATAGTGTATCCTATAGAGTCTCCGTTTCCAGAACTGTAATCATAAAGTTGATATGCCTTCGTGTCCTTCGATGGGTTCTTTTTCCAACCAGCAATTATGTTTTGAGTGGCAACGTCGTAACTAACAGAATCCAATTGAATGTTGGCCGGGTACACTATATCAACATAAAGCGTGTCTGAAGTTGCACTGTCTTGTCCATCACATAATGTAAGCACACGTATAAAGTAAGATCGAATAGCGTTTTTATTGTTTATAGTATGCGGATACTCAACTATTGCTATGTCAGGAATGTCAGCTATTTTGAAAAAAGCTCCCCCGTTTTCATTTCCATACAAGCTGTAATTAGTAAAAGACCCACAGACGTCTGTGGGAGCGTCCCAAGTTACTGTTACAATGCTATCTGTATAGTTAATGCAAGCCCTGAGCAGGGTAGGAGCGTTTTGAACAGCAGATGCATTAATCGCTAAAAAGGATAGTATGACGAGTAGATATCGCAAAGGGTAAGGTTTATACGTTATAACGCTTTTAATTTGCAAAAATTACAATAATGAATCATCTATGAAAGCAAACGAACAGCAAAGGTATAACGACTCCTCGGAACAATCATCACTTGTTCGGCTAAATAAGTATATCGCAAATGCCGGAGTGTGCAGTCGAAGAGCTGCTGACAAACTGATTGAAGAAGGAAGGGTGAAGGTTAACGGAAAGCTTGAAAAGAATCTTGGAACAAAAGTTAGTTTGTCAGATAAAGTGCAGGTAGACAACAACTTAGTTACAAGTGGGGCGAAAAAATATGTAATTATGAATAAGCCTAAAAACACCATTTGTACACGAAATGATGAAAATAATAGAAAAACAGTAATCGATATTTTACCAGATAATTTGAAACATTTGTACCCCGTTGGTCGGTTGGATCGAAACACCACCGGAGTTTTGCTCTTAACAAATGACGGAAACTTGACCCAAAACCTGCTTCATCCATCCAAGAAGGTTAAGAAAATTTACAAGGCCAAAGCTCTAAAACGCTTGAGTCAAGAAGATTTAGATCGTTTAGTTCAAGGTGTGGAGTTGGAAGACGGTGTCTCTAAGTTTGACAAGATAGTGGAACTAAACGAAGACAAGGAAATACGATACGGTATTGAAATACATTCGGGCAAAAACAGGGTTATCCGTAGAATGTTTGAAAAGGTTGGTAATGAGGTGATAAAGCTAGATCGAGTGATGTTCCATTCTTTCGACAAAAGGGGTTTACATAAGGGGCAATGGAGGGAACTTAAAGAGAAAGAACTTAAATCGCTTAATGTCTATCTAAGAACAACTAAGTAAATATCTGTGTATTTTTGAATTATGATTAAGCAAGCGGCATTAATAGCTTTTCTTTTTTTAGCGTTCGGATGTAAAGAGTCAAATCCTCCGATTGATTTTGGTAAAGCAGGGGTAACTCTTCTTAATGACACCTGTTATACTTTGGCAACACAGGATATCCCATCAGCTGATTATCGAGCAATTTTGGTCGAGGACATAACTGGGGTTCGATGTGTAAATTGCCCTCAAGCGGCAAAGGCAGCAAAGCACATTCAAGACACAATGGAAATGAGTGATGTTTTTATTCTAGGCCTTTATCCTCAACAGCCTTTAAATTTAACAACGCCTGCTTCGGGTTTTGAGGATTTAAGAAATGCTACGTCTCAATTAATTGGATCAAACATCTATGAATTTAGCAATCAATTACCAGCTGGAGGTGTGAATAGAAAGCAATTCAGTGGTCAAACGAGTATTCGAATTCCGTATTCGTTGTGGGAAAATTCAGCTAAAACATTAGATGGCACCAATGCAATTGTGAACTTGGAATTAAATAAACTTAAACTAAATGATTCTACTTTTCAGGTAAAATCAAAATCATCGTTCATTCAGAAGCCAGAGCAAGATGTCTTCATCACTGTTTTGTTGTTAGAAGACGGTATTCTTCACCCTCAATATACACTTACCGGAACGGACCAAAGCTACATTCATAAACATGTGTTAAGAGAAGCGTTTACTCCATACAATGGAGTTCCCTTGTCTGGACCAGATTGTTTAGATATTGACAGAGGAGTGGTAGTTGAAAAAGGGTGGGAAGTTGTAATTCCTGAATACGTAAATAAGGCGAACGCAAGCATTTTAGTGTTTTTGAATTACAATGATGCTTCAAACAAAGAAGTTCTTCAATGCACGGAGATCAAACTAAACTAAAGAAAGACCCCTTAATTCAAGACTTTATATCGCACTTACAGTTAGAGCGATCATTGAGCAAGAACACAATAAGTGCCTATAGCTCTGACATTTATAAGTTAAAACATTTTGCAAATAGCGTCAGTTTAGACAGAATTGACCATACTTTAGTTTCCGATTTTCTTAAAAGCTTAGAGTCGGTTGGATTGTCAGCAAGAAGTTTAGCAAGAATTATATCTGGCTTAAAAACATTCTACAAATTTCTAGTTTCCGAACAAGTAATAGTGGCTAATCCGTTGCAAACAATTGATACTCCGAAGCTTCCTAAAACATTGCCTGAAGTATTGTCGCATGAAGAAATAACATCTATGCTTGAATCAATTGATTTCTCTAAGCGTTCAGCTGAGCGAGATAAAACAATTATAATGTTGCTATATGGATCTGGATTGAGAGTGTCCGAGCTAGTTGACCTTAAAGTAAACGATTTATATTTAGATGATGGTTTTATTAAAGTAACAGGTAAAGGAGACAAAGAACGATTAGTACCAATTGGAGCTAAAACAATACGCCAGCTCAAGTACTATTTTCAATCTTATCGGTTAGATATTGCAAAAGATGCTCAGCTTAATAATGTTATTCTTAACCAAAAAGGCAACGTCTTAAGTCGCATATCGATTTTTAAGATAGTTAAAAGTATGGCCGTAAAAGCTGGAATAAAAAAAAGCATTAGCCCACACACACTAAGGCACTCATTTGCAACGGTTTTAATTGAGGCGGGAGCTGATCTTAGAGCGGTTCAACAAATGCTAGGACACGAAAGCATTACAACAACAGAAATCTATACTCATTTGGATAATTCTTATTTAAAAACCATAATTGAACAATATCACCCCAGATCATAAAATGATAGTATACAATGTAACACTGAGCATCCTTCCAGAAATTGAAAATGAAGTAGTAGCTTGGCTTAAAAACGAACATATTCCAGAAGTAATGGACACCAACTTGTTTTTAGAATATAAGATGTTTCGAATAGTAGAGAATCCAATAACTAAAACGCATAATTCTTTTGCCATTCAATATGTGCTAGAGTCTTGGGAAAACTTTGAGACGTATAACACTAAACATGCACCTCTTCTTAGAGCCAAAACAATTGAAAAGTACGGAGAAAGAGTACTAGCTTTTAGGACTTTTTTGGAGAAGATTTGACCAGCCTAACGCAACCAATACTAGACAAATAGGGGTTGCTGGCAAAATAAACCTTGCTGCACCAACTGGACCTGAAATAACTATGAAGTAACCGATAATTCCAAGAATTAAAAGGTGCCAACGATCTATTGTTTTGAATAAACCAACTAACCCTAGCAATTTCAAGAGGTTTACTAGAGTAAGAAGTAAGAAAACACTTAGAAGTACAGGGCGTGTCTTTAAGTTTTTGAACAGTTCATTCCAAGACCCATCGAAGATCAATTCAGTTAGACTTACATTAGAAGTAGGCTCTCCAAAAAAGGTATAGAGCTCAAATCTTCCTGGATCAATGGCCATTTTTACCATTCCCAAAACATGTACTTTAAAATAGGACTTAAAGTTGTCTTTTATTGCATTTAGTCCGTAGCTCTTCACATGTGTTTTGTAACCTGCATATTCCGCGGCATTTCTAGGAACAATAAAAACATCACTTTCAACATATTTTTGAGCAGAATCAAAACCATATTTATGTGCTATACTCAGTTTCGCATTGTACTGAGTTAGATTAATTGTGCTAATGCTGCTTGTTTCAAATTGTTTTGTATTTGAGTAGTTGTGTGCTCCAATAAGCAACCAAACCAAAACAGGAATTGTTAAATAGAGTGTTCCAGAAATTTTTCTCCTTAGCAAATAAGCTCCAACCAGAGGAATTAACAAAAGAGAGGGTAGAATTATCGGCTTTATTAACAATGCTGCACCCCAAAGTAGAGCTAGTAGAAGAATGTCTTTTTTGCGATAAAGCCTAGTTTCAATTATCACCAATACGATCAACGAAACAACGGTCATAAGCAAGAGATCCGATAAAAATAAGTAGGGATGGATGAACAAAATTAGAGTCGCACAATAGAAAATGCCATACAAAGAGAAAACCTTGGTGCCAACTTTCAGTTTACGTAAAACAAAAATTCCCAAAACAAAATTTAGCACTACAAGGCAGATTTGAGAAAGAGTAATAGCAATAGTGCTAGAATTTTGTAGAATCAAATAGAGCGGATAGCCCAAAGTTCTTTTGCTAAACAATCGAAAATCCAATGTCTCATTCAGGTTGCCAGAATATAAGGTGTTGTTGTATAGTAAGTTATGTGCAGCGTGAAAATATTCACCACTATCACTTACATAGGGCTTAATATGCGTAAACGAATAGAATGAAGCAGCTATGCATATAGCAACCATCACTCCAATCCATTTGCGTAATCCACAAAACATGTTTACAAATCTTAATGAATTGTGCTATTCTTTACAAATTCTTAAAACAATTGTGTAGGCATAAAACATATTTTTGCTAAAAATTAACGAAAATCAAATGAAAAAAATTTACATCTTATTGGTTGGTCTTGTTTTAAGTATTTCTGCTTCTGCACAATGTACCGATTTGTTCTTCAGCGAGTACATTGAAGGATCATCTAGCAATAAAGCACTTGAAGTGTACAATCCTACTAACGCTGCGGTATCTTTAGACGATTATGTTATCTATAGGTGTAACAATGGTTCAGTTACTGCAACTGACTCTTTGTTTCCACAAGGCACCCTAGCTTCTAATGACGTTTTTGTAATAAGCAATTCATCTGCAGCAAAAGCAGGTATTACGTCAAATTCTGACACAACACACACCATGACTTTTTATAACGGAGACGATGCTGTAATTTTAATTAACAAAGCTACCGGGGATACTTTAGATATAATTGGTGTAATTGGAGTAGATCCGGGTTCAGGGTGGACAGTTGGATCAGGTGCCACTAACAATTTCACATTAGTTAGAAACTATAATGTGAAAAACGGAACTAAAGACTGGAGCACGGCATCATCAAACTGGGATGTTTATGCAATTGATGAGGATTCGTACATTGGTGCCCACTCTTCTTCATGTCACCCACCAGCGGCACCTGAAGTAGAATTTTCTAATGGAAGCTATTTTGTTGACGAGAATGCAGGAACTGCTTCTGTTGAAGTGACTATTGCTTCTCCATCAGCTACAGATACTACCAAAGTAGAAGTGTCTGTTACTGGCGGAACAGCTGTTGACGGAACAGATTATTCAATTACTTCAAGCACAATGCTTGTCTTTAATCCAGGTGATGCTGCAAGTCAAATGGTTACAATGAGCATAACTGACAATGCGGTAGCTGCGGCAAACACAACTATAGAGTTGGCGTTAATTAACTTGTCTTCAAATGCTGAGTTTGGCAACGATTCGACCTCAATGGTTACTATAATTAATGATGATTACCAAGTTTCAACAATTGCTGACGCTGTTATGTTAGATGCAGATTTAGCTCCCACTAACGAGGATATGAAATATGAATTAACGGGTATTGTTTATGGCATCGATATGGACGGAAACAATGGTCTTTCGTTTACTATTATAGATAGCACAGATGGAATAAATATTTTTAACTTTAACGATGTTTCAGATTATGTAGTTACTGAAGGCGATGAAATAACTGCTAGAGGTAGAATTGATTTTTACAATGGTCTGTTAGAATTATTTGTAGACAGCATCAAAGTTAACTCGCAAGGAAATTCTTTAAAAGATCCAATCCAAATTCACGTTCCTGGAGAAATTCATGAATCAGATTTTGTGCAACTTAATAAAGTTTGGATTGCTGACACAACTACGGTTTGGCCAAACAATGGCAATGTACTTGTAACCAACAAGTTTCAAGACACATTCCAGGTTCGTATTGATAGAGATACCGATATTGAAGGAATGCCTGTAGCTTACGATACCATGACTATTGTTGGAATAGGTGGACAATTTGATTTCTCTGCACCTTACGATGAAGGTTATCAAGTATTCCCAAGATCTATAGCAGACATTATTGAGTATGTTAATAATCCTGCCTCAACTAAAGCTCTTTCATTAGAAGTTAGCGTATACCCTAATCCTGCAAGCTCGTCTATCACGGTTGTTAGTTCAGTGAAGTGGAGCAAGTATGCTATTTACAACACAATTGGTGTTAAAGTGCAAGAAGGAGAAATGTTGAATAATTCTTTGAATGTTGGAGAACTTACAAACGGAAATTATATTTTGAGACTTGGCTCAGCAAATGCTGCAGGTATCTCTCAATTTATTATAAACAAATAGTCATTTAAAAGAATGATTCAAAGGGGAGCTGTTTTCGGTTCCCCTTTTTTATTTGCTTGAAACTACAACTCTTTTTGTATACTGATTCAAGCTATCAAGTGTTTTTACACGAAAGTTTAACTGTAGCCAATTAAATGTAGACTGATGTGTGATTAAAAGCGTGTCACCGCTTCCGATATGGTACATACGTTTTCTGTCTAACGTAATATTTCTATCGTGCTTAAGCTTCTTGACATAAAACAAATGGGGTTCAAATCCATAAATAGAATCTAACAGAATAGCAGTGTTGTTTGACAAACCTCTTGACAAATCTTCGTTTTTTAGGTAGTAGGATATTCCATAGGTTTCCCAGTTGTAACTTTGTTCATACGTGTTTTGAGCATAGGAATGAGCAGTCCAGTATGGATAAACTAACGCCCCAAATAAGATTATTGAGCTTAGTATTGGACGAATCTTAATTATTTTCGAAAAGCCATGTAAACCAATTCCGATAAAAGCAGATAGAACTGGAATAGCAGGAGCTATGTACCAAAAATTTGAAGTACCTTTTGACAGAATCGCAATGAAAGATGCTAAAATAAGAGCAGTTAGAACCAGGCCACGACTTCTATGCTTTTTTGAAAAAAATGGAACGATAGTAAGCGGTAATAGGATCAGCCAGTAAGAGAATACATCTTTAGCCAATAAACGAACATAATAGAGCATGTCCGATTGATGATAAGTTAGGTTCTTACTTGTATTTAAATAACGTGGAAAGAGTTCGTCATTCCACACCAAACTTAAATAACCAGGCTGCCGAGATTCACGAAGAATGTAATACCCTATAATTGGAGTTGCGAAACTTACTAATGCAAGGTAAAAGTGTTTTGATTTTAATAATGAAAACACGTTCTTGGAAAATAGAAAATAGAGAAAAATTCCTGGAGCAAACATTAAAATGGTTATGCTTTTTGTTAGAACACCAAAAACCAGAGTCAATGCCATTAGATACAAATACTCGGGCTTTTTAGTATTATCATAACGCAAAACCAACAAAACAATTAATGTACTGCAAAGAGTTACCAAAGCATCATGGTCGCCAAACCGCCCAACATGCTCACCATAGAACCCTGCGCTCGTAGCCAGTATACCCGCAGAAACAAACGAAAACAACGTATTCTTGGTTGATATCCAAACGATTGTAAAAACCACCATAAGGGACAAGATAGATGCAATTATTGAAGGAAGACGAATTGCGATCTCGTTGATACCTAAAACACTTATAGCCAACGATTGAAACCAAGAAAGCATAGGTGGTTTTAAGTTATATGATTCTGGCTCATTTTTATATGTTCTTGTTATCCAATCTCCACTTTCATACATTTCAACTGCATTAACAGCATTACGTGATTCGTCCCAAAGTCTTAAGGGTAAATGATCCACCTTTAGCCAGAGGGGAACACTTAGAATAAAGAAGCCCAATGCCAACAGTGCGATCTTAAAAACGTGATGCATTAGTTGAATTTAGTGTCAAGAAATAGCTCTTCCTTTGTTTTACCGTCTTTTATGCCATAGTAAAGCTTTCTAGCATCCATTGCAAACAAGCTAGAGTTGTAGTTTAATAGAA
Source organism: Bacteroidia bacterium (assembly GCA_013042025.1). GTDB lineage: Bacteria > Bacteroidota > Bacteroidia > NS11-12g > UBA9320 > UBA9320. Next base: position 2,889 of record JABDQY010000306.1, on the reverse strand, counting down.
TTTTCTCAAACAACTCTTGTGCTTTCTCAGGTTTATTAAGCACATAGAGATTAATGTTTGCTGAACGAAATATTGCGTTGTCCGCTAAAATATCATCTGAGAATAAGGTGTATATCTTTTCATATAAAAGATTAGCATCCACATAGTTACCTTGCTTTTCTTGAACCTTTGCTTTGAGATAATAGATCTCGTCATTTAATGTATGGTTTGGATATTTAAATGGTAATAAATTAAGAAGGTCAGAACACTTGTCTATTTTATTCTGGAAAAGATAGAATTCTGCTTGAGCATATTCGATCATAGCCTCCTCTGTTGTATCTAAACCTGTATTGTCCTGAATTAGTAAAGCAAGTTCAATTGCATTATTACTTATTAATTGACTTGTCGCTGTTTTTAAAATATCGAGCTGGCCTTTAGCCCATTCAAAGTCTCCTGTGAAATAGGATAGTTTAGCATGCCTGAATTTAGCTTCTTGTCCAAGTGGTTCTTCCTTAAATTCTTTTTCTACTTGACCATATAAGAGTTTTGCTTCCCAAATTTCATTATTAATTAGATAAGCATCTGCTAAAAGCAACTTACTCTTTGCAAGTGTTTTTGCTTGTTGTCTTGGAATGGCAATAATCTTTTTTAACAATTGAATACCCTTATACGTGTCTTTGTTGTAGAAAATTTCTAGCTCAGCTAGACGATATATTATTGCAACTGTTTTAGGTGTTTCTCCGTTGCGAGATATAAACGCATTGATGCTTGCAGTTAATTCATCAATTTCTTCTTGACTAGGCGAAAAACTATTGGTTGTTTTTAGATACAACGCGTTGATTAATCCTCTCTCAGCATTAAGGTAGAAGTCGCCATCTTCTCCAAGCTCTAATACGTACTCGTATCCTTTAATTGCTGTTGTATATTCTTGATTTCTGACACATAGCTCAGATAAGGATAATACTCGATACCCGTTATCATTGTTGCGTTTGTCCATGGAAATGACCTGTTTAAGAGCAGAGGAATATTTTTTTTGTTGAAGGTAACACTCAAGCAACAACTCGTTGAATACTTGGCCGTTAGGATATTTTTGAATGTATAAAAGTGTTTGTCTTTTAAAATAATCCGAGGCTTCTTCAGTTTCAAAAACATAATCAATTCTTCTAACTACCCTACCTAAATTGTTTTCATCTGCTAACAGTACTTCTAGGGCTAAATCGGTCAAGTCTTTTGTGTTGTTAGTTTGCTTATATAGCCCCATCAACTGAAGATAGTAATCTTGAAAGCCATATTTTCTAATGGCGTTCTCATAGTTGTCAATCGCAAAATTGTTTAAATGTCTTTTTAGAAACGATTGAGATAGGATATGTACAGCATTTCTGTTCGAAGAAGTAGACTTAATAAGACCATTAAAGTGCTTTTTGGCTCTTTCTTCATCGTCAAATTGGAGGTAAACAAAACCAAGATCAACATCATAACCAAGATTTGTTGGATACTTTTTGATTTGTTTCTGAATCAGACTTAGTGCCTCTTTTTTGTTTTCAGTAGCAATCAAAGAGTTTAGATAGTTTTCGTATACGTATATCGAGTTTGAGTTTCTTTTAAATATCTTTTTGTAGAGATCTATTGCTTTTTCATAATCGCCATTTTCATAGAATTGAGCCGCAAGCTGTTCGTCTGTGCTTTGAGCGAATGAGCCTAAACTTGTTATTAGCAGTAAAGAAAAATAGATAATTCTCATTGAATACGTAACGTCAATATATTTACACTTATTCTCACAAAGATAAGAACATGCATAGAGTTTACACTAGACATCTTTTTACACCCTTTTTTATTTGTTCAAAATAATTAGGTAAGAACTTACAATAGAAGTAATTTTGTGCTGCAAATAAAACAACCAACTTATTTGCAATGTCTCAACAAACGAATCCTAAAATTTCTTATCAAGGCTTAACTTTTGATGATGTACTCGTATTACCTCGATATAGCGAAGTTTTACCTAGAGAAACCGTTACCAAGACTAGGCTAACACGTAACCTAGAAATTAACATTCCTATAATTAGTGCAGCTATGGACACAGTAACTGAAGCTAATCTGGCTATTGCAATGGCAAGAGAAGGCGGTATTGGTATTGTTCATAAGAATATGAGCATTGAAGACCAAGCTATGCACGTAAAAAAGGTAAAGCGTTCTGAAAGCGGAATGATTAAAGACCCGATTACGCTTCAAAAACACAATACCATAGATGAGGCTTTGGTTTTAATGAAGGAAAACAGGATAGGAGGGATTCCAATCACAGATGAGAACAACATTTTAATTGGAATTATAACAAACAGAGATTTGCGTTTTCAAGTAAATATGAAAACCCCAATTGAGAAAGTGATGACCTCGAATAATCTTATAACCGCAGCTGTAGGTACAGATTTAAAAGAAGCAGAAGCTATTTTGCAGAAATATAAAATTGAAAAACTTCCTGTAGTTGATGCAAACCAAAAACTATTAGGTCTCATTACTTTCAAGGATATTCAAAAAGTAACGAACCACCCAAATGCATGTAAAGACAAGTTTGGCAGGTTAATGGTAGGAGCTGCTGTTGGCGTTACTGCCGACACAATGGATCGAGTTACACGTTTGGTAGAAGAGGATGTAGATGTTGTTGCAATTGACACAGCCCACGGACATTCCAAAGGAGTAGTAAAAGAACTTAAACGAGTTAAAGAAAAATATCCAAACCTTCAAATCATAGTTGGAAATGTGGCTACAGGTGATGCAGCTAAGTATCTTGCGGATAATGGTGCAGATGCAGTAAAAGTTGGAGTTGGACCAGGGTCTATTTGTACAACGCGAATTATAGCAGGTATTGGAGTTCCGCAGCTTAGTGCAATTATGGAATGTGCAGAAGCACTAAAG
>JABDQY010000303.1 GCA_013042025.1 Bacteroidia bacterium | reverse complement strand
CTATATGTCTACCTTCAAATACTGGAGATATAGTTGGCTGAGAGAAAACATATTTACCTTTATAAGGTTGTTTAATATCCCAACTTTCTAATGGATGTAAGTCTGTAGCAATATGAGTTGCAGTGCTAGCTGTTTCATCCATAGTTATTGCATTACTAATTCTAGTTCCAATTTTAGCAATTGCATCTGCAGCACCTGAATGAGAGTAAACAGGGTTACAATTTACAAAAATTGCAGCTCCATATTTCCCGCCTTTAGCGTCTTGTAAAAACTGATTGAACTTAGCATCATCAGCACTTTGTCCCATATAATGATTGGTAAGATCAATGGTAGAACCATAGTTACCTAGCATCATGTTGATTTTATTAACCAACATTTGATCATTAATATTGTTGCTACCGCAAACAACTAAAGATTTACCTTTAGCAGCTTTTAGTGCCGCTGCAGATTCTTTAATTGCATTTCCTGCAAGCTCCATTCCTTTTTCAGGAGTAGCTCCACCTAATTCTCTGTAAAGTGCAATTAGATGTTGACCCACATTGCTCATTTTCATTGGAGCTCTGTGATCTGCATTTGTTCCAGTAAGTGACATTAAAGATTCAAACTGATAGTGTTTAGACATTACACCGTCTTTTGGCACTCTGTTTACACCATAGTCTGCATGAAATTTCATTGGACTAATCCACGTTCCTAAAAAGTCAGCTCCAAAACTTACGATAACATCTGCATTTTGGAAGTTGTAAGTAGGAATAACTCCTTTTCCTTCTCCAAATGATTTTTTATTTGCTTCTATTATTCCTGAGTAAGAAATAGGCTCATAAGCAACAGTTTCAGTATTCGTATATTTTGCAGAAAAGTCTTTAATTGCTTGATCAACAACTAGACTTGTATTGCTATTTGTAACGATTGCAATAGATTTACCACTTGCTGCAGTTGCATCTAATGCTTTTATAACATCTTTATCAAAGTCTGCCCAAGCTTGTGGTTTTCTATCACCTGCAACCATAGCACCTTTAAGGCGATTTATGTCGTATAATGAAAGAATAGCTGAGTGTGCTAAACCATCTAAACCTCCACCAAAGAATGTCGCTTCTTTGTTTGGTTCAAACTTAATTGGTCGTCCTTCTCTTACTTTAACCAACATTGGATATCCTTCGCTATTACTTACACTGCTGCCAGCGTAGTATAAAGGAACTCCTGGAGTAACATTTTCTGGTTTAACAACATAAGGAACTGCTTTCTTTACCGGTGCTTTGTTACAAGCAGCCAATGTTACAGCTCCAACGCTGAATCCAAAGTATTTAAGAAAGTCCCTACGATTTGCTCTAACAGAATCGTCGTCACTTGTAAATATTTTTTCAAGTGGCAATCCTTCAGAGAATTCGTTTTCTTGGGAGCTAACAAAATCAGCTGATTGATCTAGCTCGTCAATTCCTTTCCAGTATTTATTTGAAGACTTCATTTAATTTTTTTCTTTAATCTATAATTCGATAACTCCTTAGTAATGACACTTAGCACATTCTAATCCACCGTTGTCTGCTACAGATACGTAGTCTTTTCCTTCGGCTTTCATGTTCTTATGTACTTCCTCGTAATATGCATTGTTTTCTACGTCAATGCCTCGCTCATTGTGACAATCGATACACCAACCCATTTGAAGTGTTGAGTATTGATATACTTTTTCCATTTCTTGAATTGGACCGTGACAAGTTTGGCATTCTACTTTACCAACCACCACATGTTGTGAGTGATTAAAATAGGACAAATCAGGTAAGTTATGAATCCTAACCCATTCAATAGGTTTTTGCTCATACCCTTCGATGTACTCCATATTGTCACCATCAAAACCAATGGCATTGTAAATTTTTTGAATTTCAGGTGATGTTTCTCCACCGTACTTGTCTGATGCTTTCACATACTTGTGACAGTTCATACATGTATTCAATGAAGGAATACTCGCAGATTTTGATTTTTCAACTGTACTATGGCAATACTTACAATCGATTTCGTAAGTACCAGCGTGCTTCGCATGATTAAAAGCAATTGGTTGTGTAGGAGCATATCCCTGTTGCACGCCAACCTCATCCATTCCAAACTTGTAACCAAACGCTCCTAAAACCACAAGAAGGATTCCTGCAATTATCATAGTTGCTACAGTGGGGTTCCATTTGGAAACAACCGGTTTAATTTTTCGATCATAGAAAGATGCTTCAACATCTTCTGGATACTTTTCTCTGTTAAGTGTATTAAGGTGTTTCTTAATACCAAATAGTAATGCCGCGATTGCTAACAATACCACAGATAAGATGATCAACGCTAAAAACGTAGATTCTGAATAAAATGATGACATATTATTTGAAAATGATAAGGTGCTTATCGATGTAAATATAAGCGTTAAAATGATGTGTGTTTTTGGTTTGTACATACAGCTAAGTGCATATTGCTATGCGGCTGCAAATATATGCGTCTCGTAAAATCGGCTTGTTTGAGATATTCACAATTTTTCAATTTAGAAGGGATACAAATAGCGAATAATAATATGCTAACTCGCAGTAAATAAAGATGTTACGAGTCACGGTAATTGAGCTTCTTATTGTAACCAATAAAATCTTTATTACCAAAATTAAATTTCGAGAATTCGAAAAGGAAAATTGAGAAAATGTTGCCAAGAAACGTTCTCAATTTTCAGATATACGATTTATTTAATCATCGTCCGTTTTATGCTTCTTTCGTTTGTTATAAGCTTTAATTATATCTTTTACTAAACGATGCCTAACTACATCATGTTCGTTAAGTTTTACAATACCAATTCCTTTAATTCCTTTTAGCATATTAATGGCTGGAGATAATCCGCTTTTTACTCTTGGTGGAAGATCTATTTGACTTAAATCACCTGTTATCACAACCTTTGAAATTGGTCCCATTCGAGTTAGAAACATTTTCAATTGAGTTTCCGTTGCGTTTTGTGCCTCATCTAGTATCGTAAAACAGTTGTTTAATGTTCTACCTCTCATAAAGGCCATTGGAGCAACCTCTATTATTCCTTTTTCAAGATAAGATCTAAATTTTTCTGGAGGAAGCATATCTAAAAGTGCATCATATAATGGTCTCAAATAGGGGTCAATTTTTTCCTTTAAATCACCCGGTAAGAATCCTAAACTTTCTCCTGCTTCAACAGCAGGACGACAAAGAATAATTCTTTTCACTTCCTTGTTTTTTAGTGCTCTAACTGCCAAAGCAACAGCGGTGTATGTTTTTCCCGTACCAGCAGGTCCAATCGCGAAAACGAGGTCGTCCTTGTCGACTTTATCTACCAATTCTTGTTGGTTTTTAGTTCGAGCAGAAATAATCCGACCACTCTGTCCATGGATTATTATTTTCTTACTGCTTTCTTTACTGTTTTCTTCACCTTGAACAACACGTTCAATATCTCCTAATGACACACTTTGATTTATTTTTAAGAATTTAACAATCGAATTTGTTGCCTTAATAAATTCTTCTATGTCTTTTTCCTCTCCCTTAACGGTAATGTTATTTCCGCGAGAAGAAATTTTTAATAGTGGATATTTTGCCTTAAATGTCTTGAAGTGACTATTATATGGTCCGAAAAATCGAGATGGTTCGATCTCTTCGATTAAATATTTTCTTTCTGCCAAGTTATTTTATAAATATGTTAGGTTGAGTCCTTATTTTCGTCGGCTAATTTAGGTAAATTTTAAGATTGTCAGTATTAACATTTTTAAGTGACTTTGGAGCCGACTCTCATTACATGGCTTCTTTTAGAGGTGCTATGGAGCGTGCTCAAATTAAGATGCCTTTTATTGAAATTACCAGTAGAATTGAACCATTTGATATAGTAGAAGCGGCATATTTAAGTTCAATGGTGTTTAAAGACTTTTCTGAAAATAGTATTCATATTCTTGCTACAAATGTTGTCGCAACTTCGTTTGAAGGTCACTTAGCTGCAAAGTATAAAGGTCATTTTTTTCTAGCTCCAGACAATGGAGTTTTGAGTTTAATTTTTGGAGAAGACTTTAACGATTACTATTTAATTTCAACGGAACATTATGAGCAAAAAATTCAAAATGTGTATCTACCGTTCATTAAAAAATTAGTTTCAGCAGATTTTCAATTAGACCAAGTAGCTAAAAAGACGGATAAAGTGAATACCAAAATGCGAATGGTACCCGTTAAAGATGACAAAGAGTTAAGAGGAACGGTGCTTTTTGT
>JABDQY010000301.1 GCA_013042025.1 Bacteroidia bacterium | reverse complement strand
CATACATAAACCTAATCCTGCTAAGGTTTTAGGATACATTTCTAAAAACAGCCACGATCCAAAGTTTGATACGAGGAAGAAAATAATAGCAGCACCTAAGCTACCACCAATTACATTTACGAAATTTGGTTTTTTGGCAAGCTGCATCCCCAATGCGATAATAAGAGCAAATGCAAGGTAAACAAACAAGAAGCTTGTAGAAAATAGATAGTCTGAATACATAGGAGAGGAGTTGGCCATTAACATGTCTCCGATAAATAACGCACCAAAAGGAATTAAATAGGCAATTATTCTTTTTCCAAATAAAACTCCACCCATGAGAGCAATTGCTCCCATTGGATTAAAATTAGCCTCAGGTATTAAAACTCTAACTGTAGCCAAAACAAGCATTATAATGGCTAGGAGTATAATTTGGTTCTTTTTCATCTCTTATTTAAATATTTAGGCAAATGTATAATTCTTTTCAAATCATTTAAGCAAGACATACTGACAGACTGTTAATAAATGTTAAATCAATTAATGTAAAATGCATTAAATCAGACCAATACAATGTTTACGTGAACTATTTTAAAGCTAATAATTTATAGTCGCGTGAATAATTAGTTAACAAATGTTAAGTTAACAAATGTTAACTAATTTACTTTTGTAAATAAATATGTCGACCATTAATCAGCGTGTAGAATTGCTCATAAAAAAGGTAGCAAACACAAAATCAGGTTTTTCTCAGTCTACTGGTATTAGTACTGTAATACTGTCGCATATAAGTTCAGGAAGAAACAAGGTAAGTTTAATGGCTGTAGAACAAATACTAAAGGCCTATCCTAAAGTTAACGCAGAATGGCTTATTCTAGGTAAAAGTTCGATGTTCAAGGATGAATTAGATAAGGACCTGACCTGTGAGTTGAAAACAGAACTTCAAGAGTTAAATCAAGAATTAACTAAGGTAAAGGGTACTATGGAACATAAAATAAATAAGATGATTGATAAGATTAACGATTTAAGCTAAACTCGTTTGTTAATCTCATCTCGAATGAGGGCAGCTTTGTCATAATCTTCAACCTGGATAGCTTTTTCTAGTTCAAGATTAAGTTTCTCAATACTTAATGTAGATAGATCATTTTTTGAAGACTTAGGCTTACTTTCTTTCTTATGCTGAGGTGCTTCAGGTTCAGAAACTTCTTTTTCATAGATAATACCTGCATCATCCAGAATGTTTTTGTAGGTATAAATTGGGCAATTCGCTCTTAAGGCTAGTGCAATGGCATCAGAAGTTCTAGAATCAATATCAAATGTGATTCCCTCTCGTTCTGTAATTAGTTTTGCATAGAACACACCTTCAACAAGATTGTCTATAACAACTTCCTTAAGAACAACATCATATTTTTCAATCAAGTCGAACATTAGATCGTGGGTAAGAGGACGCTGCGGTTTTAAGCCTTCAATCACTAGTGCAATGGATTGAGCTTCGTAACTTCCAATTACCACCGGTAACTTAAGATCGCCTTCAACTTCTCCTAGGATAAGCGTATAGCTATTCTTCTGAGAATGACCAGTAGTTAGCCCAATAATGTTTAATTGAATTTTTTCGCTCATTAAAACCTGTTAAGCAATACCCTTAATTTCTTTAGCTCGTTTTATTAGTTTTGGTAAAACTTCAAATGCATCACCTACAATTCCATAATCAGCAGCTTTAAAGAAAGGTGCTTCCGGATCTGTATTGATTACACAAATAACTTTACTGCTTCCAACTCCAGCAAGATGCTGAATGGCACCCGATATGCCGGCTGCAATATAAAGATTTGGTTTTATAGTAATTCCTGTTTGTCCAACATGTTCGCTGTGAGGTCTCCATTCCATGTCGCTAACGGGTTTAGAACATGCTGTTGCAGCTCCTAGAACACCTGCTAGTTCTTCAACCATCGTCCAATTCTCCGGACCTTTTAAACCTCTACCTGCCGATACAACCAATTCTGCTTCTGTTAAAGCAATTTTCCCGGTTTCTTTATTAGTTGCTTCAATTTTAGCATCAATGTCTGAAGAGGTAACAGCAGTGTTTGTTGCTACTTGTTCAGCATCACTTCCAGCTTCATTTATTTGATATGAATTTGGTATTAAGGTTATTGCTCGGTTAGAATGATTAACACTTACTGTAGAAAACGCTTTACTTGAGAAGCATGTTTTCTTGACTTTGAATCCATCTGAAGTATCAATCATGTCAACTACTCCTGTAACCAGTGCTGAATTAGTTTTAACAGCTACCAATGGAGCTACAGATTTTCCACTGTATGTTTGTGAGATTACAATTGTATCCACATCATTAGAAGAAGCAACTTCGCTTATTGCCTTTGCATATGTTTGAGAATTGAAAGACTCAAAGGCATCACCAGATACATTAAATTCTTTATCTGCTCCATACTTACCTAAGTTCTCTGATCCTTTGTTGCCAATGGTAATAGCAAAACAAGATGTTCCAAGTTGAGTTGCTAAGTCTTTACCATAGCTAACTGCTTCAAAACTTGATTTTTTATATTTTCCGTTGTCGCTTTCAGCGAATACCAATACTGCCATTTCTTAAAATAATTTCTTTTCGTTGTGTAATAAATCCATTAACTCTTCTGCATTTTCAGCATCAATCATTTGAACACCTCCTTTTGCAGGTGGCAATTCGTAAGAATCAAATGAGGTGTAGTTAAACTTATCTACTGCTTCTACCACATTTAATGGTTTTGAGCGTGCCATCATAATTCCTCTCATGTTAGGAATTCTAGGTTCACATAAATCTTTTTGAGCACTCACAACACAAGGAGTGTTGCATGAAAGTGTTTCTCTTCCTCCATCAATGTCTCTTGTAGCTGTGATTGTATTTCCCTCAGCATCTAATTCCATTGCTACATTTATAAGTGTAACATTCATCATTTCAGCTACTAAACCTGCAACCTGACCACCATTATAATCAATGGATTCTCTTCCTGTTAAAACCAGGTCAAAACCACCTTGCTTTGCTTGTTCAGCAATTTGAGCCGCCACAAACATTCCATCTTTTGGTTCTACATCTACTCGAATAGCATCAGCTGCACCAATTGCTAACGCCTTACGAATGACCGGATCAGTATCTGCTTCTCCAACTGTAATGATACTTACTGAGCCACCATTTTTTTCGGTGATTTCTAAAGCTCGAGTTAGTGCCAACTCATCGTAAGGGTTGATTATAAATTGAACTCCAGCTTTGTTGAACTGAGTGTCGTTGTCTGTAAAAGTTATCTTAGTGGTAGTATCTGGAACTACGCTTACACATACTAATATTTTCATTCTGAAAAAAAGTCTTAAAATTGAGGTGCAAAAGTACAAATATTAGCTGAAGTAAATGGCAAGTTTTGAAAGAATAGAACAGATTAAAACATTTTTAGAGAAAACTCCAGAAGATGCATTCTTAAATTATGCATTAGCTATAGAATATATTGCTTTAAATAAGGATGATGAAGCCAAGTCTATTTTCGTGAAACTAATAGAAGTTCAACCTGATTATTTTGCAACTTATTATCATCTTGCAAAGCTATATGAAAGAGAAGCAAATGATTCTAAAGCGATAGCTACATACGAAGCAGGAATTAATGTTACTAAGCGATTGGGAGAAAAACATGCGTTGTCTGAACTGTCTGCTGCTCTGGAAGAACTCACCTTTTAGAAACGGTGATTTAAGAATGTTGCTTCACATTGATTAGAATATCTTGTTTTAATTTAATTGCTTTGCACTTGAATGAATGCATTTGAGGTAAAGAATCCAGATTTTGAGTCTACTATTCGTGAGAAACTGAAAGGCCAGCATTTTATGCACCACATTGGTTTTGATCTAACCGAGATTACAGCTGGAAAAATTGTAGGTGAGATGGACTTAACAAAAAAGCATATGCAACAATTTGGTTTTGTGCATGGTGGAGTTACAGCTACTTTAATGGATATTACCATGGGATTCGCAGCTTATACCTTGATGCCGGTAGGTTATGGAGTTGTAACCGCAAATTTGAGTATTGATTTTTTAAACCCTGGTGATGGAGATCGAATTATTGCGATTGGTGAAGTGGAAAAACCTGGTAAGAAAATGGTTTTTTGTACGGCGAAAATCTATACTGTAAAAGGAGAGGAGATGACTCAAATTGCTTCAGCTAGAAGCATTATGGCTGTTATTTCTAGAAAAAGGAGTTAGGTTAAACTTGCAGTAAGCAGGTTGTCCATTGTTGATCTTAAATCATTATCCAATAAACTATTTACGTGCGTAATAGATCCAGCACCGTAGTCGATAATATAATCTTTTATCCACTCTTGGTGATGAGCAGCTAGTTGTTTAATAGCATCCATAATAAATTCTATTTCTTCATCGGACATTGTTGGATGAACTGACATTCGTATCCAACCAGGTTTTGAAGAGCAATCACCATGACTAATTAATTCTGTAATGCTTTGAGACGTATCTTCAGTTACGTTTAGAAGATAATGTCCATAGGTGCCCGCACAGGAGCAACCTCCTCGTGTTTGAATACCAAATTTATCATTTAACATCTTAACGCCTACATTGTAATGAAGACCGTCGATATAGAATGAGATTACTCCAAGTCTTTTTTTGTGATGGTCTGCTAAAACATGAACGTTTGGAATGTCCAAAATTGAGTTCCATATTATGTCTAGTTGTTCTTCTTCACGTTTTAATATATTATCAACGCCCATTTCCTCTTTTAGCTGAATACAGAGTGCTACTTTCATTGTTTGAAGAAATGCAGGAGTTCCGCCATCTTCACGAGCTTCAATGTCGTCAACATATTTGTGGTTGCCCCATGGATTTGTCCAATCTACTGTTCCTCCACCAGGATTGTCTGGAATTGTATTGTGATATAAATCTTTGTTAAAAACAAGGATACCTGTAGTTCCAGGGCCTCCTAAAAACTTATGGGGAGAGAAATAGATGGCGTCTAAGTGACATCCTTTCTCTTTTGGATGCATATTGATGTTAACATAGGGAGCAGAACATGCAAAATCAACGAAGCATAGTCCACCTTCTTCATGAATAGCTTTTGCAATTCCATGGTAGTCGGTCATAATACCAGTTACATTAGAGCAAGAAGTAATTGCTGCTATTTTCTGTTTTCTGTTTTTATATTTCTGAAGAAGCTTTTTAAACTCTTTTACACATACTAAACCCTCATTATTAGGCGGAATAATGGAAACATCGGCAATGGTTTCTAACCAACTTGTTTGATTCGAGTGATGTTCCATATGCGACACGAAAACAATAGGACGCTCATTCTCAGGAATTTCAAGTTTATCCAAATACTTCTCATGGATCCTAAACCCTAGAATCCGTTGAAACTTATTAATTACACCTGTCATTCCACTATTGGCTGAGATTATGACATCATTTTC
>JABDQY010000298.1 GCA_013042025.1 Bacteroidia bacterium | reverse complement strand
CCAGTACTCTGGATTGCTGCGGGGAGTTTACTGCTTTTAGATGCTTCAATTAATATAAGTATGGAGCCTTTTAGGGCATTAGTGGCCGACAAGTTAGACGACTCTCAACGTTCTTATGGATTTATGGTTCAAACACTTATCATAGGTGTAGGAACATGGGTTGCAAGTCAACTTCCCTTGATATTGAAGAAGCTCGGGGTAAGTAATGAAGCTCCAGAAAATATGATTCCCGACAATGTAAAGCTTGCCTTTGCAATAGGAGCGGGGGTCTTTCTACTCTCCATTTTGTATACCATATTTACAACGGATGAATATCCTCCAGAAAACATAGAAGAGTTTGAAGAGGAAAAGAAAGCTTCTGCTGGATTTATAAATGCAGCTAAAGAAATCTTACACAACATTATTTCTATGCCTAAAACAATGAAGAAACTGGGTGTAGTTCAATTCTTTTCGTGGTTCGCTTTTTTTACAATGTGGAGCATGGCAACACCGGCTCTTACCGAGCATGTATTTAAATCTCCTAAACCTAACCTGGAAAATGTAATTGTTTCGAATGTAGAAGAGATGGCAGCGTATAAACTTGCAGATGCAAATTATAATGACGCTGCAGACTTAGTGGGATCTGCAATGGGAACGTACGGGTTAAGTTCCATGATTTTTGCTTTGCTTTTTGTACTAATTACAAGCAGATTTATAATTAACAGGAAATTTGTGCATATGGTAAGCTTAATACTTGGGGGTATGGGTTTTGTCCTTATGTTCTATGCCAATAGTCAATATATGTTGCATGCCTGTTTTGCCTTGATTGGAATAGCATGGGGAAGCATATTGTCACTTCCTTATGCAATGTTAAGTAGCTCTATAGATCCCAAAAAAATGGGAATTTTTATGGGGTTATTCAATATGTTTATTGTTATACCGCAAATTGTTGCAGCACTCGGAGGGATTAATCTATTTTCATCATTAATTTTTGGTGAAGCTACAATAAATGCAATGCTACTTGCCGGATGTTGTTTGATTTTAGCTGGTTTAAGTAATCTGCTTATAACAAACCCGAAAGCAATCCGATTTCAAAAAGACAGCTAAGGATTAACTATGGAAGTGGATCCATACAAGGATCACATATGATGTGAAGATTTCTGGATACGTTAGTACTCTTTTCTTCTATAGTAAATGACGATAGCGATTTTTTATTATGCATCAAATTACACTCAGTTCTTTTCTGTTCTTTTGGAGAAACATTTGTTTCAGTTACAGGGTCATTTAATTTAGGAGTTAGATATAAGTAATAAGTCCCGGTACTAAGACCAGAAGAATTAGCCTTACCTTCTTCAATTTGTAATTGGATGCCTTCATCTTCTCTAACCGAACTTTGGTGAATATAAATAGTGCCTGTGTATGGTTTTGGTTTGAGCATGTCTTCAACAAGCTCATCGGTTGGATGTGCTCCTCCACAATAGTCTTGCGAAGTAGTGATTTCAAAAGTTAAATTTTTAGTTGCTCGATTTGTTTTACAGGCATTCATTGCAGCAAAAAGACATAGAAATAGTATTGCTTTATTCACATTACAATAATACATCTTAAACTAGAAAGGTAAACGAGCAAGGATTGAGAATTGTTAAGGGAGCAAAAAAAAATTCCTGCTGAGAATTACTCAACAGGAATTTCTACAAATAAGTTAGTCTTATCTATTTTTTAGTGAATGCAATGCTTTTTGTTTCAGCAGCAGCATCAATAGTAAATATGATATCATATGTACCGTCAGCTTTTACCTGCATGTTTCCACCAGCATCTTGGATGTCGTCACCGTTTGGTCCACCTACAGCATCGCTGTAACCTTCGTTGATATCATCCCAAGTACCTGAAGTTCTTAGTTTGAATCCACCAGCAGCTAATAAATCAATATCGTTGAATGCCCAAGTATATACATCACCCGCTTTCGCTGGAGTTGTAATAGCTAATTCTGTTTTGTCATCGCCATTAACTGGCCAAACGCTACCTACAGCACCATCGCCTACGATTCCTACTTCAACTGCAGAGTAATCTCTAGCAGGTAAGTCACCTGTTTTAGTGAATACTGCTGAATGTCCGTCAGCTGCAGTCCAAGTCATAGATACATCATATACACCACTTCCGTCAGTATAGTTATCACCACCTGCTTTTAGAACTCCAGTATAACCAGCTCCAGCTTGATCGTTTCCAAAGTTTGTATTGAATTTAACGCCTTTATCACCGCCGCCTAAATCTTCAGTAGAATCTAGTTCAACTTTCCAGCCACCAGAGTAACGGAATTTCCATTCGCCACCGCTCATTTCTACACCAGTAAGACTCCAAGTCATAGAAGATGCATCAAATGTTGGAGCATCAAATTCAGTATCACCAGACCATCCGCCTGGAGTTGATTGACCAATAAAACCCCAGTTTACAGGTACTACAGCACCTCTACCAGTTTTAGTGTCAATTACGATATGATAAAGACCGTCTGCTGGAACTGTAAATTTGTCATCAGTTTCAGCAATGTCACCTCTTTGAATGTCAACTTGTGGTTCTTCGTTTCCGCCCATAGCTGATGCCCAGTCTGCACCAGGTCCCCATGTAGTTCTTACGTCTCCAGCAACTTGTACGATATTGAATCCTTCACCAGCTGTAATTGCTGCGAAAACTTCTAATAAAGTAGCTCTTTCTTCTTTATTAACTTCGTTTTGAGTGGCACTAAGAGTACCCTTGATGTCAAAATCTGCAAAAGAAGAAGGTCCTTTGACGTAGAATCCGTCTTCCACTAATGTTTCATTTGGAGTTACATCATCCTCATCATCTTTACATGATTGAAGGACAAATACTCCAAAAATAGCAGCTAAAATAACTACTGTTTTGGTTGTTTTTAATAGTAAATCTTTCATTGTTGTTTGTGTTTGTTGTTTATATATAAAATTTTTGTTTATAAGCCTAAATTAGCATTGGCATCAATTGCCCATTGTGGAATAGGGAAGGTAGTTCTATCTGGACCACTAGCGGCTTTTTCCCACCATGCGGCTCCAAATTTACCAAAACGAATTAAATCTTGACGTCTATGACCTTCACAGAAAAGTTCTCTTCCACGTTCAGCTAGTATTTCATCAAGACCAAATCCAACCGTCGGACCAGCATTTGCTCGGTCTCTGATCTCTTGTACCCAAGAATCTCCCGCTCCAGGTGCACCATTTCTAACAGCACATTCTGCTTTCATTAAGAGTACATCTGCATACCTAAAAAGAGGAAAATCATTGTTTAGATTTTCTTGAGCACCTCTTTCAATTTCATATTTTTGAACTCGAGCTCCGCTCATTCTTATCTGTGATAAGCTATAGCTGCTTCCCATTACTAGTGCAGGAATTTCTGGAGTGATTACAAGGTTAGCACCCGCAGTTTCGTCAAAAAGAATGTTGCCATCTAAATCCTTTTGTAAACCTGTGATAAACCAATCTGTTTTACGTTTATCACCCGAACTGTAGCTATTGTAATGATCCTCAACTGCAGCAAATCCATTCCAAGGTCCCACAGCCATTCCAAATGTAGCATCATGTAAGTAATGTAATGTACGCATATGCAGTCTAAAACCTTGTCTTTTATCCTGATCAAACGATATATTGAAAATGTGATCAGGAGACTGAGAGTTATCAGCCAAGAAAGGTGTAAGTACACTATTCGCATCTACCGTATAAATACCTAAGTTAATTACACTGTCGCAATATGCTTCTGCAGAAACATAATCTGCAATTCCAGTATAAACTTGAGCATTTAGATAGAGCTTAGCCAATAGGGTGAAGGCCATTCCTTTTGTAGCGAATGATTTTGGACCTACCACTGGCAAACCATTTATGTTTTCTTTAATATCGGTTATGATGAAATCAAAAATTTCACTTCGAGTTGCTTTGGTTGGTTCTTTCGGTGCATTTGAAAATGATGTAATTAGAGGCACATCACCATAGTTATCTATTAAAAGATAATATGCAAACGCTCTCAGTATTTTAAGTTCACCGATAATGTTTAAAGTTTCTTCAGACGTATTTCCACTAAACTCTAAATCTTCAATGTTTCTGTTACACTCATTTACAATATCATAAATCTGACTCCACATTGAATTAACGGCATCAACATCATTAGTCCAAGTATGAGTATGCAACACACGCCATTTACCTCCATCGTCCCAGTCGGTTAGTCGAGTAGGAAAAACTACTTCGTCGCTACTTACTTCTTGAGCCCAGAACCACCATCCGTTGTCATCTATTATATCCAATAACTCCTTGTAGGGAGCGATTGCCTTTAATTCAGCTGGGGTAGGATCTGTGATACTTCCATCTTTAGCAATATCATCAAATTTAGTACAACCTACTAAACCCGAAACAACTAAAATATATATAACTATTCTTTTCATTTTTTTCTTTAAAAGCTTGCATTTACTCCAAATGTGATACTTCTCGTTCTTGGATAAACATCATATTGATCTCTACCAAATTCTGACCCGGTAAAGTTTAGTTCTGGATCCAATCCTGTGTATTTAGTCCACATTGCTAAGTTGGTGCCATTTACGTAAACTCTTAGGTTCTTAACCTTGGTTTTTTCTTTTAGTGGAATGTTATAACCAATTGAAACATTATCTAGTTTTATAAAATCAGCATCTTCTAAATAGTAGTCACTGAAATTATCACTTGGTGTACTTGTTACACCTCTGTCTCGTTCTTCTAATGAACTTTGAAGCACGTTTAGCGTTGGTGCTTGGGCAGTATTACTAAATACCAATCGTGTAACGTTAAAGATTTGATGTCCAAATATTCCACGAAGAGCGAAACTTGCGTCTAAACCTTTCCAAATTTTGAAGTAGTTTGACCAACCAATAATTGCGTCAGGTTGAGCATTTCCTACATACACTCTTTTCGCTTTTGTCCAATCTCTTGTAACTCCTCCGGCTTCTGTTTCAAAAAGAAACGCACCATCTGCAGATAAGCCTTTATAAACAGGAAGGTAGAATGAACCCAATGGCTGTCCTGCTTCAATTTGTTGCGTATACAATCCTGTACCTACTAACCCTGGACCAGAAATAGTAAGTTTTTGAATTGGGTTAATCCCTTTTCCTAATGAGATTGTTTTTTGAACGTTTCTAGAGAAAACTCCTGTTGTTCTCCATTCAATATTTTTCTTTTTTACAACAACGGCATTAATGCTGAATTCAATACCATTGTTTTGAATCTCCCCAAGGTTTTGATAT
>JABDQY010000295.1 GCA_013042025.1 Bacteroidia bacterium | reverse complement strand
GATGAATTAAGTCGTCTGTTTTTTCTGTGCTTTCTTTTTCGATGCTACCAATGTCGTGCATTGGAATTATTTTCTTTTGGTGATAATTAATGCACTTGTTTTTTACTGAACGAAATAAATATGGTTTAAGACCGTCTCCAATGTTTAAAGTTTCTTTCTTATTCCATACAGCAACAAAAACATCGTTTACTATCTCGATGGCATCTTCTTTGGAACCAATAAGGTAGATAGCATAGGCAACCAATGAAGGATGATGCTTCTTATAAAAGAGTTCAAAGTGTGATGGTTCCGACATAATAAAAGCCAATATTACGTACTTCAAAAATACAATTTGGTCATATGATTGATTTTCAGTTATTAACAGTAATCATATTATAGTATACGCACCAAAACTTTATGAAAAATGATGCAAATATTTCTTAGAATAATTCATTTAAAGTTTACTTTTGCCCCTCATTAAAAAATGGTCGGATGGCCGAGCGGCTAGGCACGGGTCTGCAAAACCTTTTACACCGGTTCGAATCCGGTTCCGACCTCAATTAAAATCCCACGGAAGTGGGATTTTTTTATTTACAAAAACAAACCAAGTTTATTTGAGTGAAGTGCTTGTAAATAAAAAAATTACAAGCGATAGCTTGGATTTTAATTGAAACCCACCCTTCCCGGATCACCGACCAAAGGGAGGTAATCCATTGTCCGCTGATTCGTTAATAGAGTCCACTTGACCGACATTCTCTTAAACTAAAATATTACAAGCGATAGCTTGGATTTTAATTGAACCTCCACCTTCTCGGATCACCGACCTACGAGAGGTAAACCGGTTCTGGCATCATTAAAACTTAACTATCAGCCAGTTAGGTATTTTCAATCCTTTTTGTTCGGAAAAAATTGTATTTTAGTATTCCATTATTGGCGTACTAACTATTTGTTTTAATTGCTTACCGTATGAAAAAAACAATACTTTTATTTTCCTTTATTCTTTGTTATACCTTCGGTTTCTCGCAGTTGCATTCTCCTAATGTTACTATTATCGACAACCTTTCAAAGTACACTCAAAACATTCATTCTGGACGAAACAAAAGTGCAGCAAATCCTAAAAATTGCGAGAATGATACTGTTGAATATGCTCGACTAAAAGGTAGTCAATACCAAGTTGTTTCAATTTCTTCAGGTTATGCTCTTGGTCAATACTACGATGCTCCGGACAGCATTGAAGTGAGTGGTGCCACATTCTATGGGTGGAATCTCTCATCTCAAGATGATTCTATTCAAGTAACTGTTAGTTTATACAAATCGGGCATCGATACCTTACCAACTGGATCTGCAATTCGATCTGCAACATTTATGGTAGATACTGCATTTAATGCTGGTGTACTTTCGGAACTAAGACGCAGTGTTGCTTTTTCATCTTCCTATACAACAAACGAGCCCTATATAATCACCATTTCATCTAGTGACAGTATTCGTGTTGGAATTGTTACCAACAGTTATGACAATGGAGATGGTGCAGGTGAAAATATTGCATCTGGTACAGTAGGAGGAACATGGTACAGCTGTTTAAATCTAAATATTGGTGGTGCTGTATTGGATTGCGATGTTCTTCTGGAACCTCATGTAAGCTACTCCACTTTTGCAGAATTTTCTGGTCCAAACTGTTACAATTGGGCAGATTCTATTGCTTTTAACAATACAAGCTCTCCACTTTTAAATCATCGCATGTATAATCGCTACATTCGCTATGGAATTGGCCAATATTCCTACTACTGGTATATGGGTCCAGGTACAAGCACCCTTTATGGAGAATCACCAAAATTTAAGTCCCTATCTCCAAAAAACTATAACGCACGTCTAATAACAACCATGTATGGCTACAAATTTGGTTCAGGTTGTAGAGATACTGCATATCAAGAGCTTTTATTTCAGCCATCAGAGGTTGGCTATATTGCCGACACTCCTTTTTGCAGCGGAACCGTAGGTGTTGTGGATGCATTTAGTAGTGGTACTGTAAAATGGTATGATAGTCCAACGAGTCCTTCACATTTCTATTTAGGTAAATCCTATGTTACTCCTACGCTCAATAACACTACAAGTTATTATTTGCAAGCAGAAAATTATCAATGTAAAAGTTCTAGAAAAGAAATCACTATTCCAGTTGCATTAACTCCAAACAATCCAACGGTTATAGGAGACTCAATTTGTTTAAATGCTCAAGCCAATATTTCTGCATCATCCAACGCAGGTTCTATTATTTGGTGGACAGATCCTATTGCAGGTATTCCTTTGGATACAAGTGATGTTTATGTTACCCCTTCGCTTAGCAGTTCAACAACATATTACGCTGAAGCGGATAACAAAGAATGCAAAAGTGCAAAAAGAACACTCGTATATGTAGATGTTAATGCTTCCAATGCACCGCTAAATCCCATAACCGAATTGGATTCTGTAGTATGTATTAACGATGGTCAGGTTACCTTATCAGCTATATCTCCTAGTGGAGATCCATTATTTTGGTATGATGTTCCTTCAGGAGGATCCTCAATTTCAAGCGGAAACACAATAACTTATGATCCGCTAGCTCTCGGTAATGATTTTGTTTATGTAGAAAGTTTTGATGGCTCATGTGCAAGTTCAAGAGTTCAAAAGAAGCTTCTAGTATGGGATTTCCCGTCACTAGATATTCCATCATTGGATACCTTGTGCACAGGAGATACCCTTACATTGGATTTCACCAATTCGTTTGGATCCGTAAAGTGGTTTGATTCTCCAGTAAATGGAACTGTAGTTTATGACTCCAATTACGTAGCACTAATCGGGTTAGGCAATTCAACAGATTTTTATCTCGAACCATATAGTTTAGGTTGTGTTGATAC
>JABDQY010000036.1 GCA_013042025.1 Bacteroidia bacterium | reverse complement strand
ATATTTTAATGTTAGCGTGGTTTAGATGCCCAATAGTAATTGTAATAAAGTGTACGATATACGCCTGTTCTGGCTCAAATCCTCCAATTAACATTACCCCAAAAGTTTTAAGAGGTTTGTACAAGATGTTTTCCATCCAGTGGTATCTGAGGTGAGCTGCAAAACCCATTTCTTTCACACTGTGGTGAACTTTATGAAATTTCCATAAAAACGGATATTTATGCAATAACACGTGTGTGAACCATTGTACAAAATCAAGTATTATGAAAAATACAAGTAATTGAGCCCATTGCGGCCAACCTGATAAATTGAGTAAAGCAAAGCTACTAGCTGTAAGATTTACCTCTGCGAAAAGTAAACCCAAGATGGTATATACTCCGCTAATAACAATTGAAAAGATAAAGAAATTGAAAAACATGTAAAATGCATCTAGCCAAAAGTCTTTTCGAATGATTGATTGATTCTTTCTCCAAGGAAATGCTATCTCCAATAACCAAACGGCTACTGAAATTGCAATAAGTCCCCAAAAATACTTGGTGTACCACGGCACGTCAAAGGTTATCGATCTCCATGTCCAATCTACTGTTCCTGTAAAAGCATTAACAAATGCGTCTATATATTTATTCATATTATTTAAGTGTTGTTATAATTTCTTGTTCTAATAGCAGCGACTTGGTATCGCTTTTATTCTAATTTTCAAGTTCGTACCATTCAATGTTTTCAAGTTTCATTCTTCGCCCTTTCTTTTTAACCGGATAATTAGCTACCAAGTAGTTTACTATAATCTCTTGATTTTTCCCGAGATCCCAAAGGTTTTGAGTTTCCTGCATCCACTTTATAGTTTCGTTCCATCGCTCTGCAGTCATTCTATTTTGAATTATAATTTTAGCCGAATGACACGAAGTGCAATTGGAAACTACAGTCATTAAACCCTCAGCATCAACTAATCCCGTTCGCACATGAATCCCATTTTCAATTTTATCGTATTCTTCTTCATTAAATTCTTCAACTACTTCAGTTGCTTCAGTTAAACTTTGATCGGATGCGTTTGAATTTAAATTTAGAGCTAGATAGACCAACCCTCCAATGGAAGCCAATAATAGAACACTCGCCAATTTAGACATGGCAATTATTCTAGCAAATTTTACATAAGACGAAATCGTTTGCTTCATCTATTTTACTTTAACTGCGATTCGATGACACGCATTATTCAAGTACCCTTTGGGGTTCCATCCAGGTAGCATCATTGGTTGTGCCACCCCGTTACTATCTGTGGCTCTAGCCCACACTTCATAATACCCTGATTGTGGGAATTTCACATTTGCAGAAAAGTGCTGCCATGCAAGTCTATTTGCAGGTTTTTGCACTTCACAGGTTGTCCATGTAGAACCAAAATCAATAGAATATTCCATTTTAGCAACTTCAAGCTCACCAGCCCATGCATGCCCTTTAATATTAAGAGATTTATTACTTAGAATAGCTCCACTTTTAGGGGAAGTAATAAGCGATTTTACAGGCATCGATTCAATGATACACATGTCTTCATCTTTAACTTTTTCACCAGGGGCAACAGGTTTACATGGCACTCTATAAGCACTACCGGTCATTTTAGTACCATCGTGAATTTTATTTCTTATACTTATTCTGTTCACCCACTTTCCAGAGACTGAAGCTGGCCATCCACCAGCTACAAGCCTAAGCGGATATCCATGAATCAATGGAATATCTTTCCCATTCATCTTAAAAGCCAATAAAGTTTCATCTTGTAGAGCTTTAGGCATAGGGCAACCTCTAGAAATTGGTTCCTTTTTAGGATCACGACTTAAATGTTTATCTACAGCGTGAAAGCCTATGTATACCGCATCACTTTTTATGCCTGCATCTTCTAAAACATCTCGTAACCTTACACCCGTCCAACTGGCACAATGCACTGCCCCAACCGACCATTGGTTTCCCTTTGCAGGAGGGTCGAATTCATTTCTACCGTTACCACCGCATTCTATAGTAAGTTGGTAGGTATAATGTTTAAACTTTGATTTTAAATCAGCTAAACTGTATGATTTTTCATTAACAACAGATTCACCATCGATAGTTAATTTCCAACTCGCAGCATCAATTTTTTCTGGAACCAAGCCATTATTACGAACAAACATTGAAGAGTTTGGTGTAACATTATCATTTAATAAATGTGCTTTGGCTTCTATATTCCAGGGCTTTTCGTTCAAAATCACCATAGACTTGTCCTTTTTAAACATTTCAAATGGGTCAGAACCATCAAGAGCCAAAGGAATGTATCCATTAAGTAACTTAGATCCGAACACTATATCCGTACCTAGAAGTGCAGCAAAAGAACCAAGTGCTGCTTTCTTTATAAATTCTTTTCTTTTCAAATGGGTTTGTTTCTATTTAATTGATTCTGCAAGTTAGATGCATACCACAAAATGGAATGTAACATTTGTTACTTTGAGCAATATATATAGTTCTATAATTGTGTCTAAATAAGCTTAAAAAAATGCAATTAATGAAGAAAGATTTCGAAACAAAATTTACTGGATGGACATTTGTAATAGCAGCTGCTTTGCTGTGGTTGGGATGGGTTCTCTCAAATCATCATACAGGTGAATATATTGTAGCATCAGATTTTGAAAAAATAGGAGAAAATGTATGGTATTGGATTTGGATGTATCGCGTTCATATATTTGGATGGGTAACGATGTCTATTGCTCTGTTTGCTTTAGTTTCTATTACCGCTCGCAATCCGTATAGGGTTCTTATACTTCCAGGTGCAGGAATGGTTATTGTTGGCAGTATGACTTTAGCATTAGCATCCGCTTTTTATTACAATTTTGGAGCTGCAGGAGTAGGAGCAACTATGGGAATGTCAGCAGAAGAGTTACAAGTTTATATGGATGGGATACTTTCAACAAATCAATATGCCACATGCCTAGTTCGATTTGGAAGAATTTTCTCTGGAGTAGGTCTCATTATATTAGGTGCAGCATTTGTGAAATGGAAGATGCTAAGTGGATGGTTATCTTGGTTTACAGTTTTGCTTGGCTTAGTAGCTATGTGTACGATACTGTTTATTCCTGACAACTTTGAAATTTACAGACCTATTTTTCATGTTAAGTCGCTTTGGCTTGCAGTAATGGGC
>JABDQY010000284.1 GCA_013042025.1 Bacteroidia bacterium | reverse complement strand
CGCATTTTGTAGAGGAAGAATATTTGAAAGCTTAGAAGAAGATAAGGGGCAATACGATGATGAAACTGAGGTGTTTTGGGCAACTGGTGCTTGCCTCTTTGTAAACGCTAAAATGTATCATGAAGTAGGCTGTTTGGATGATGAGTTTTTTGCTCATATGGAAGAAATAGATTTGTGTTGGCGACTGAAATTAAGAGGGAAAAAGATTTATGTAAATCCAAAGTCTGTAGTTTATCATATTGGTGGAGGGACGCTTTCAGAGGGATCTAAGATGAAATACTATTTAAACTTCAGGAATAACTTAGTTCTCATTACTAAAAATGATCAATCTGCGTTTTGGTTTTTGAAGCTTTTCTGGAGAATGATACTGGATGGAATATCCGCAGTTAAATTTGTGATTGATGGTAATCCAACGCTATTCTTTGAAGTTATCAAAGCTCATTATTCATTTTGGAAATCTTTTGGTGCAACACTTAAGAAAAGAAAATTGGTTCAGCAAGATAGTACGCATAAAACTACGTTATATCCAAAATCCATTGTATGGCAACATTTTGCTAAAAAGGTAAATAAGTTTAGCGACTTATAAATTTTAACACAGCAAACTCATATCCTTCTAAACCAAGACCAAAAATACCTCCAATGGTATATTGAGCAAGAAGTTCTTTATGGCGTTCTTTCTCTCGCTGATAAATATTTGATATATGAACACCAATGACAGGAGTTTGAACTGAACTAACAGCATCTGCTAAAGCAACACTCGAGTGAGAATACCCGCCAGCATTCAATACTATTCCATCTAGCTTTTCTGAATCGGCCAGGTGAAGTCGGTTAATTAACTCTCCTTCAATGTTGCTTTGATAATAATCAATTTCAATTGTTGAAAATTGGTTTTTAAGTTTGGCCAAGTAGGTTTCAAAACTAGCAGAGCCATATATGTCAGGTTCTCTAGTTCCAAGTAAATTTAAGTTTGGCCCGTTTATGATTAATATTTTCAAGTCTGTCGATTTATAATGCTTCAAAGTTATACATTTGTTTACTCATTCTAAGAATATGAGTGACGCTATAAAACACGAGTGTGGTATTGCCTTTATCAGATTAAAGAAACCACTAGAATTCTACAGAGACAAATACGGTTCGGAGCTGTATGGATTGAAGAAACTTCAACTGCTTATGGGTAAACAACTGAATCGTGGTCAAGACGGTTCAGGATTAGCTGTTATAAAGTTGGATCCACAGTTTGGAAATCGCTATATAGCGAGAGAAAGGGCTAAAGGTTCTTCTGCAGTTACTACCTTGTTTGAACGCGTTAATAAGAAGTATCAGGCATTATCTAAAGATAAGATTGGAAACATAGATTGGTACAAGAAAAAATTTCCATATGCTGGTGAACTTCTTCTAGGTCATTTACGTTACGCCACTCATGGTAAAAACAGTATTGAAAATATTCATCCATTTCTTAGACAGAATAATTGGATGAGTAGAAATCTTGTTCTTGCTGGAAATTATAATGTCACCAATGTTCAGGAGATGTATCAGCAACTTATTGATTTGGGTCAACATCCAAAAGAAATAAGCGACAATGTAACGATGCTTGAAAAAATTGGACATTTTTTAGATGAAGAAAATGCTGATTTGTATCACGAATACAAAGAAGATGGTTTGGATAATCTACAGATTGCCGAAAAAGTTAAGAATAATCTAAATCTTGAAAATGTATTAAAACAGGCGTTTAAGAGTGTAGATGGAGGATATAACATGGTAGGCTTAATAGGAGATGGAAATGCGTTTGTTATGAGAGACCCAAATGGTATTCGACCAAACTATTATTACTCAGACGATGAGCTTTTGGTGGTGGCAAGTGAACGTCCAGCAATACAAACAGCGTTTAATCTTAAAACTTCAGACTTAAAAGAAGTGACACCTGGGGCAGCCCTAATTATTAAGAGAGACGGCTCGTTTAAGGAAACCCAAATCTTAGAGCAACAAGAAAGAAAGTCGTGTAGTTTTGAACGGATCTATTTTTCACGGGGTAGTGATGGAATAATTCATGAGGAACGAAAGGAGCTAGGCAGAAGAATAGCAAGAGAAGTCCTGAAACGATTGGAATATGATATTCGGTCAGCTGTGTTTTCTTACATACCCAATACAGCGGCAACTTCATTTTATGGATTGATAGATGGTATTTATAGATACTTAGATAAATATAAAAGAGAGGCACTAATTAAACTTGGACCGAACCCATCGGCGGAAGAAATAGATAAGCTGCTGTCGATCAAAATCAGAAGAGAAAAGCTCCTAGTTAAAGATGCTAAAATAAGAACGTTTATAACGCAGGATTCTGGAAGGGATGATTTAGTTGGAAACGGGTATGATGTTACCTATGGAGTAGTAAAGTCAAAAGACACTTTAGTTGTTGTTGATGATAGTATTGTGAGAGGAACAACATTAAAGCAAAGCATATTGCGTATTTTAGATAGGTTAGGTCCAAAGAAAATTATTGTAGCTTCATCAGCACCAATAATTAAATATCCAGATTGCTATGGTATTGACATGAGCAGAATGAATGAATTCATCGCATTTCAAGCGGCTAAAAGTTTGCTTAAGCAACGAGGTGATTTAGGATTGTTGAATCGCATATATGAAGCTTGCAAAGAAGAAATGCAAAAACCACTTCGTGATATGAAGAATAAAGTTAAAATGCTTTATGACGAATTTTCAGATGCTGAATTGGAAGATGAAATAGCTCGCTTAGTAACTCCAGAAGACATGAAAGCAGAAGTTGAGATTGTTTATCAGTCTGTAGCAGGTTTACATGCTGCATGTCCGAACCATTTAGGAGATTGGTATTTTACAGGAGATTATCCAACTCCTGGAGGTAACAAGGTGGTTAATCAAAGCTTTATATATTACATGGAAGGCAGTAATGCCAGAGCATACTAATCATAAATAGTATATCTATAAAGCAGGTAAAGGTGGGCCGTGCAGTAGTTTATCAATTTCCAATAGGTATTCTTGTCATTATTTAAACAATTTAAAACAGGCTGAAGTAAAAGTGAGTCAAATGCCAAATCTACTTTTTGTGTAAAAAATCCTGTAAATGGAAAAAATTTCCCAAAAAAAGAGTAAAATTGTATTAATATCTACTACAGTCTATAACTTTGATGAATTTAGTACTTTAAAAAAACTTACCTGTTTTAGTAGACACGTGTTTGCCACAGTTGATAAAACAGGGTGTATAGTATCATTTTATAATTGACTTTTGTAAGATTTAGTATTCGAAGGGCTTGCAACTACAAGGGTTCTAGTTAAAAGCTAATGGTGAAATTATAAGTATGTTACGATATATAAAATTAAGGGGTTTGCTGCAGGGGGGGGTAATTCTGTTAATGTTGTTATTATTTAGTGTTGACGCTTACTCACAATCAACATCATGGATTGGTACAGCAAATTTTAATTGGACTGATGCCTCTAATTGGACCAATGGTGTCCCCACTCAAAACTTGCATGCAATTATTGGTGATGCAAATTTTACAGGAAGTAATCAACCGACTCTAAACTCGGGAACTTTGAAATGTAAGTCGTTAACCATTGGTTCTGGCACCAAATCCAGCACACTAACAATTTCGCGAAACTTAATTGTTTATGGAGATCTAACTATTGGCTCAAATGGAACAATAAACCATAACACCAGAAGATTGATTACCTTAAACGGAGATTGGATTAATAATGGAACTTACACTGCAACTAATAATGCTTCACGGGTTAGTTTTTCTGGTACTACATCTTCACTTGTTGGAGCAACTACATTCAAAGATTTAAGAATTAATGCCGGATGCACTGTTACATTAGGTGCAAATATTACTGTAAATTCAGACTTTGATTGCTACGGTATTTTGAACCCAACCGCAAACTATGTTGTTTCTGGAACTGCAGATTTGGATGTTGAGAGAAACGGATCGATACAAGTACATACATCAACTTTTGCTGGTAATTACACCATTAGTAGTGTTGATATTGATGCAAGAGGAGAGGTTAATTATGCATCTGCTTCCATTACTCAAACTGTAAGTTCCGCATATAAATATGGTATTTTAAGAATTAGCGGAGGTTCCACTAAAGAATTAGCAGCAAATCTGATAGATATTCATTCGGGTGCATCGACGAGAGGTCGGGTGTACGT
>JABDQY010000283.1 GCA_013042025.1 Bacteroidia bacterium | reverse complement strand
TGCATTTTTTAAATAGTGATAATTGTCAACTATTTGATTTGCATCATAAACATAAAGTGGTGAGCCAAATTCTTGGCAAGTCTCCACTAAATCAACACCTCCTAAGGTGTATTTTCCTTTTGTTAATTCCATTTCTTATTGAGTTCTAAGGCAATGAGTTTTGAAATTGTTGATAACGGCTTTCGTAAGTTTCACCTACTTTACCGCCTAATGATTCCCAATGTTCATTTATTGCCTCTACCCTATTATCTGGGTTTGGATGAGTACTTAAAAATTGTGGCCCACTGCCTCCTCCCGAAGCAATCAGCTTTTCAAAAAACTTCGCTGCACCACGTGCGTCGTAGCTGGTAGGATATAAATATTCAACTGATCTCATATCAGATTCTGATTCATTGCCTCTACTATAACTTAAATTAATAAGTCCTTTTGCTACTTGTGAAAGCGTTCCTTGGTCATTTCCTAACAAAATGCTAAACAACACATCGATTCCGTATTGCTTAGTGAGTGCTGCTGTTGAATGACGCTCATCAGCATGTGCAATTTCATGGCCCATTACACCTGCAAATTCATGCTCGGCATCTAGAAATTTAATAATACCCGTGTAGACGTAAATATAACCACCTGGAGTACAAAAGGCGTTTAACGTACTATCATCTTCAATGATTCGAAGTCTCCAATCAAAATCATCCTTATGCACCACTTTACCAGAGTTTAAAATACTATCTCTAATTGCATATAAGTATGCATAAGCTTGGGGATATTGAGCACTATCCAATACGGGATAAGTTGATGGATCACTTTCAATTTCCGCTGCAACTTGAGCACCAAAAGTTCTATCATCTTCTAATGAAAACAAATTGATACCTCCACCTCCAGGTTTATCCTTGCAAGACGATATTGTTAAAAGTAGAAATGCCGATACAGCAATAAAAATGTTCTTAAATTTCATGTGATTATTTGATCTAAAACGGATAACCGACGGCAAAATTAACCGCTGAATTGTCATTTATCCATCGATTGGCAAAAAAATCTTTAATTACCCAACGTTGTCCTTCTAAATATGAAGGATCATGGAGTGCTATTCCCCAATCAACTCTAAATATTACATAAGTCAAATCAAATCGAAGTCCTATCCCGCTATTTACGGCAAATTCCTTATAAAAACGATTGAACTTAAACTCAGCATTTTCAAAATTTATATCATCTTCAAAATTCCAAACATTTCCTGCATCTAAGAATATTGCTCCATCCACGTATTTATCAATTATATCAAATCGATATTCCGCATTTGCTTGCAGTACAATCTCACCTGTTTTTTCAATCGAAACACTGCTTGTTGAATCACTAAAACTACCTGGGCCAATTGTTCTTGGTCTCCATGCTCTTAAGCTATTTCCGCCACCAACAAAGAATCTTCGTTCGAAGGGTAAAAACCGTGTGTTCCCATATGGAAGTCCAAATCCAGAATAAAATCGAGACGCTACTGCATTGTTTTCATCTATCACATAATTAAAAGCAACATCTATATCTGAACGGGCATATTGAGAATACTTCACACCTAAAAATTCCTTGTTTATTCCCGTTTTTTCTGTAAAAATTGTGTAGTACGCATTTAATAGATTTCCAGAAAGTTCCAATGCATTGGAACGTATACTAAAGTATTTGAACTTATCCTTATCCTTGTTACTCCAAAACACCGTTGTAGTTGGACCTGCAATCAGATTATTGGTAAGTAACTGTGTGGTGTAGAAACGTGTACTGGCATCAAGCGACAATAAGAAATCTTCTTCAACAGCAGATTGGTTAATACTAACCCTAAACGGTGTGATTCCAAATGAGAAGCGATCCTTGGTAAAACTATAGATGAAGTTAAATGGAATTACATTTCGTGTATAGTTTATGTTTCGATCATGTAAGTAGGATGTATTGAACTTTGTACTTTTCCGAGTTAATCCTTCACTCCAGATTTTCTTATTGAAGAAAAGAAGAGAAGGAAGCACAAATTCGGCAGTTACACTTTGCCTAAAATTAGTGAAGGTTCCTTGGTTATCACTTTTTAATTGGGTTTCAATTGCGGTGTAGCTCCTGAGATTAAAAGATTCTGCTCCTCCAAAAACATTCCGGTTATTAAGAGAAATGGTATTTGCTATTCCAAAATTTCGTTCCGAACCTGCCTCAATTCCATCACCCTGTGCCGTGGTTATTGCTTGTGGTTCCCAAATAAAATCATGCTTAGGTGCAGTTTGAAGCGATATCTCAGCTACTACCAAATTAGAGCTATCGTTGGAAGACGGTCGAAAGCGAATAGTTACAAAATTAAATAGGCCTAAGTTAAGCAGATTTGAATACGTTCGTTGCACTTTGCTCGCATCATATAAATCACCAGGATGTACGGCAATATTCTTCTCTAAAACACTACGACGAATATGATAGTCGCTTTCCAGATAACGAATACCTTTATACATGGTATCCAGTAATAATCCGTCTCCAATTTGAACGATTACAGAATCAATTTTTTGTTGAAAGTGTGGTTCATAGTTCTTTTTATTTCTGACATTAACAACTATGTCAGCTTTTAATTTATTCTGATTCGTATCTACCTGAAAATCGATATATGAACTATTGAAATAATAAAACCCATTGTTACGCAACAAGTCTGTTAGTCGATTTCGTTCTGATTCAACATTCTCTAAATCCAACCGTTGTCCAACTTTGATTTTTTGTTGTGCTAGATGTTTCTGAATGATTAATTCAATTGTTTGAGAAGTGGCATTGTACTCAACAGTATTTATGACGTGGTAGTTATTTAAGTTTACATTGTATGAAACAATTGCCCTCTTTTTTAAGAAACGTTTCGTTTTCACATCATAGCTTACCTTGTTGTCTAAAAACCCTTTACTAAAATAATAATCCGATAATCTAAGAGCAGATAATTCCATTTTGTTGGAATCGACAAGAACAGGTGCTTCACCAATTTTCTCAGCCAATCGTCTCAACCAAGGTTGTTTCTTTCGAATACCTAGACCTTTATTACCATACTGATATGCCCAAAGGTGAAATTTAATAAATCCTAGGAGTTCTCTGTTTGGTTTTTGTTTTAGATTGTCACCTTCATCACTTAAGTCAACTCCCTTAGAATCACCGCGATGTATTTTATTCTTAACGAGAAGCTTGTTGTTTTCGGGTACAACTCGGGTTACGTTACAAGCACTAATGCTAATTATCGTAAAAAGTATAAAGCAATATTTTAGTTTTGTACTCAAATTATCTCCTTTGTTAAGTAAAGCTAAGCTAAAACAATACCAACAATTAGGTTCTAAAAAATTTCGACAAAAATATGGTCTATTTGTTGTTGAAGGTTTAAAATCTGTAAACGAATTGGTAAAAAGTGACTGGACTGTGGAGTGTATACTATGCACATCAAGCTTTTCAGATCAGCATAATCAAAATTTAAACTTTCAATGTGATAGTATAAGCCGAGAAGAATTCTACAAAATTTCAGGTCAAAAAAATCCACAGGAAATATTGGCTATAGCGGAAATAGCACGTCCTACGTTAGCAGAATCGAATTGGGAAATTGCACTAGACACCATTAATGACCCAGGTAATTTAGGAACAATAATTCGAATTGCTGATTGGTACGGAATCACGAAAATCTATTGTTCGAAAAATTCTGTTGACATGTTCAATAGTAAGACTATTCAAGCATCGATGGGTTCATTTTTAAGAGTAGAATTAGTAGAAGGTAATCTAGATGAGTTGCTTAGAAACAAAGAGGTGTACGCTACCTTACTTGAAGGTGCAAATATTAGAACAATGGATAAACCGCAAGCTGGAGTTATTCTTATTGGAAATGAAGCAAACGGTATATCAAAAGAAGTGCTGGACGCACTGAATCCAGTAGCTGTAAGCATTCCAAGAATTGGCAAAGCTGAGAGTCTAAACGCCGCAATTGCAACGGCCATTTGTTGCGAACGACTAATCGGATAAGGTATTCATCCAATCAATTTAACGTTATTATTCTGTTTCTTAAGTTGTTACATAGCCAACTAGTTAATAAAAATCGTACCTTTGCACAAAATTTGGCAGCGGAGCATTCCGGATAAATGAAACAATCGTCGTAAATGTGCTCTATTGCTAACGCAACATATAGAAAATGAGTACATTTAAAGAAATGGGGTTAAAACCAGAACTTTTAACCGCTATTGAAGAATTGGGTTACGAAAACCCTACACCAATCCAAAAGCTAGCCTTACCAAAGGTTTTAGAATCTAAAAAAGACCTTATTGCATTTGCACAAACAGGTACGGGTAAAACAGCTGCATTCAGCTTACCTATCCTCAATCAGATTGACCCGAGTAAAGAAGGAATTAAATGCATAATTCTTAGCCCTACTCGCGAGTTAGGTATTCAAATCACAGAAGACATAAAGAATTATTCTAAGCACATCAGAGGGTTAAAAGTAGTTCCAGTTTATGGAGGTGCACCTATCGACCAACAACTAAGACAATTGAAAAACGGTTGTGATATTGTGGTTGGAACGCCAGGAAGAACGTTAGATTTAATTAATCGTAAACGCCTGCACTTAGATTCAGTAGAATGGCTAGTCTTGGATGAAGCGGATGAAATGCTAAGCATGGGTTTTGCTGAAGACCTGGATGCAATTCTTGATACAACACCGTCTGACAAGCAAACTTTGCTATTCTCTGCAACCATGCCACCAGACATGGTTAAGTTATCTAGAAAATACATGACTGATCCGGTAGAAATATCAGCTGGAAGCAAACAAGAAGCAAATGCCAATGTTCATCACGTTTATTACAAAATTCATAGTCGTGATCGTTATGCAGCACTTAAGCGTGCCGTTGACGTTAATCCCGATATATATGGTATCGTTTTTTGTAGAACGCGTGCAGAAACAAAAGATGTTGCTGAGCAACTATCTGAAGATGGGTATAACACTGATGCTATCCACGGTGACTTATCTCAAGCACAACGAGATACTGTAATGGGACGTTTCAGAAACAGACAATTACAGCTATTGATTGCTACTGACGTTGCAGCACGTGGTTTGGATGTTCAAGACATCACACATGTAATCAACTATAAACTTCCAGATGAAGATGCTGTTTATGTACATCGAAGTGGAAGAACTGGAAGAGCAAGTAAGGAAGGACAGTCTATCTCTTTATTAACCTCAAACGAGATTTCTAAACTGAAATATCTTGAGAGAAAAATAGGTAGAAAGTTTGAACAAATTGAAATTCCCGGAGGAAAAGAGATTTGTGAAAAACAACTCTTAAATCTAATCAGCAACATTATAGATACTGAAATTCAAAGTGATCATATTGATAATTTCTTGCCACAGATACAAGAAATGTTTGACGATATGACGAAAGAAGAATTGATTCGAAAGGTAGTTTCAGTTGAATTTAATCGTTTTGCAGAATACTATCGAAATGCTCCAGACTTAAATGCAAATGCAGAAAGAGGTGGAAGAGACAGAGGTCGCGACAGAGATAGAGGTAGAGATAGAGGTAGAGATAGAGGAGGTAATGATAGAGGAGATCGAAGACGAGGAAGAGGTACCGATGAGAATATGACCCGTTATTTCATTAATCAAGGGAAAAAAGATGGTTTTGATCCTAAAACATTAATGGGAATGATTAACGCAAATCTTAAAGGTAAATCACCTGAAATAGGTCAAATTGAAATTATGAAGATGTTCTCCTTCTTTGAAATGGAGAGTGGACATACAGAGGAATTACAGCGTGCAATGAAATCTGTTGAACACAATGGAAGACCTGTATCTGTTGAAGAAAGTAAACCAAAACCAAGTGGAGCTGGTCGAAGCGAGCGAAGAAAAAGAAGACCATCTAGCGATGGCGGAGGTGGACACAGAGGCGGCGGTGGACGTAGTCACGGTGGCGGACGTAGACGTCGTCGCTAAAGACAAACACATGTAATTTATTCTTATTGTTCTTCGAGCACTGGTGCTTCAACTTCATTCTCTGGAAGCTCTTTGTAAACAGGATCATTTTGTATGTACAATAATTCCACTGCGTCCATAAGATGAACACAAATTTCGGCAATATTACGGTTATCATTTGCTAACGAAAGTGCCATCTCACTTGTGATTAAACCATCACGGATAAGATGATCAAGAGTTCCGTCTATTAGTACGTCATTCTCTGTAATCTTGTTTCTAAGTACACTAAACTTGGTAAGATAGGCTTGTATTCCATCGTCAATTTGGTTCACATAAATTGCTCGTAACACTTGAACCATCTTCTTACGCAGTCGATTGTATTGTTTTTTAATATTTTTATTGTCGGTCAACATATACTTATCGATGTTTCCTTGCAATTCTTCAGCACCTTTTATTGCTAAAACAACATGTCGGTTTGCTAACCGAATTTGGTTTACCTCGTTGGATACATTTTTAGATAATGAAAAAAGAACACTAATTTTAGTTGCAAATTCTAAAATTAAGCCATACATATATTTTACTTTGTTATAGTAAACTTCATTGATATTTACTTCTATGATTTTATTTGCCCCTTTAACTACCGCTTTCGACTTAAACTCACTTTTCACATCTCCACGATGAACATTAATGGCATGTGCCATAATTTCAAATACAGGACCCTCAAATACTCGCTTTGATTCGTCACGTAAAGCTTTAATTGCAGTAACAGGATAATCCAAAGCACTATCATTTAAATACTTCGGTTGTCCCAATTCAATAACTTTTTCTGGAGGCTTGGAAACTAATTTTACTACGATTTTTTCAATGAATGGTATAAACCAAATCATAACAAACGTATTGATTATATTAAATGCTGTATGAAAAACAGATAGTGCAACAGGAACCGCAGCTGCTTGTAAAAACGGTGAAGCACTTCCATTTCTTGTAACAAACCACTCAACTCCGTTAATAAATGGATAGAAAAGTATCAGCATCCAAACTACTCCGAATAAATTAAATATGACATGAGCCCTTGCTGTTCGTTTGGCGTTATAATTTGCCACCATGGATGCTAAGTTTGCTGTTATTGTGGTTCCAATATTTTCACCCAACACCATTGCCGCAGCCATGTCAAATGGAATCCAACCTTCATAACACATTACTAATGTTAATGCCATTGTTGCACTAGAACTTTGGATGACGACAGTCAGAATCGTTCCAACTGCCAAGAAAATGAGAACAGACCAATATCCCAGATCAGTATATGCTTTTAACCATTCTAAGACTTCAGGATTCTGTTTTATATCGGGTACTCCTTCTTTTAAAAATTGTAGACCAATAAATAAAACGGCAAAACCAATCGTAAAAGACCCCCAGTGCTTCGTTCTAGAATTTTTTGAAAAACCCAATAGGAATCCCAATCCAACCAACGGCAGTGCAATTGCACTCATACTTACTTTGAATCCCAATATTGTTATCAACCAAGCAGTAACAGTAGTACCAATATTGGCACCCATTATTACTCCGATCGATTCAGTTAAGGTTAATAGTGAAGCATTTACAAAACTCACCACCATTAAGGTTGTAGCGGAAGAAGACTGAATTACGGTAGTTACTAAAAATCCTGTAAACACCGCAAGAAAACGATTCGAAGTCATGGTAGCTAGAAAGGTTCGCATCTTATCTCCAGCCAAGGTCATTAATGAATTACTCATTAATTGCATTCCAAAAAGGAACAATCCCAGCGAACCTAAAAGGGTAATTATCTCAAAAAAACCAAACTGCATATTTCAGAAAACTTCGCGTAAAATTAGCATTCTACTATGGATTTCAAATTAACAGCAGCAACTTTTTAACGTATTTTCGTACTCGATGTCTCCACTAGAGCAAAAAATTGAAAGCTATTTAGGGATTTCTGGTAATCAGGCAACCACACTTTCTGAAAAATTTATTTCAACTAAGATGATAAAAGGCGATTTTTTTGTGCGTGAAGACAAACAGTGCAATCAACTGAGCTTTATAAAAAGCGGTAATCTTCGTATCTTTAAAATTACTGACCAGGGCAAAGAAATAACCCAATGGATTTCAACAGATGGGGATCTAGTAACTGAGTTAAATAGCTTCATCTTTGATCAACCCAGCAGATGGAACATCCAAGCTTTAAGTGATGTTGAATTGCACAGTTTATCTAAAACTGAATATCATGACTTGCCGCAACTTGTTCCCATATGGCCTGAACTCGAGAAACGTTTTCTCGCGAAATGCTTTATTACACTCGAAGATCGTGTCTATTCATTTTTATCTATGACTGCGGAAGAACGATACAATCATTTATTCACGTATAAAAAGGAACTTTTTAATCAAATTCCTTTAAATTACATTGCCTCGATGATTGGCATGACACCTGAAACATTAAGTAGAATAAGAGCCAAATCTATTTCTTGATGTAGATCAAGACTTTACATTTTTATAGACTTCATCTTTGTGATATAAAATATAGAATATGTCACTAGAAATTAAAACAACCATTGAAATTAACGCTAGCTCAGGAAAAGTATGGCAGGTATTCACAGATTTTGATTCCTATCCCAAATGGAATCCATTTATTAAAAAGTTAATTGGAAATGTAGAAGAGGGGGCAACTATTGAAATTCAACTTCCTGGAATGACCTTTAAACCGAATGTTCAAGTCTATCGGAAAAATTCAGAGTTAAAATGGCTCGGACATTTACTTTTTAAAGGACTGTTTGATGGCCAACATCGCTTTCAACTTATTGAAAAAGAAGGTGTTACCACTTTTGTACACTCCGAAAAATTCAATGGGATTTTAGTGCCATTATTCAAGAAAAAACTGATTTCCGAAACAAAATTGGAATTTGAAGAAATGAATAGGGCTTTAAAAAAACGGGTTGAGGTTACCGCATAATCCCCTGGCGATTTAAAGAGCGTCTATATGCCGCCGCATTTCGAAGATGTTGGGCTGAACTTGCAGTGAAATTGTGCTTGAAACTGCCATCAGGCTTTGCACACATAAAAATGTAATCGTGCTTTTTTGGATTAATACTTGCCTCTATTGCTCTCTTATCCGGTAAAAAGATAGGTCCTGGAGGTAAGCCCGTATTTAAATAGGTGTTATAAGGATCCTCCTTTTTTAAGTCTCTATTCAATACTCTTCTTCTACCCTCTCTTCCAACTACATAAAGAACCGTAGGGTCTGCTTGTAGCAAAATTCCTTTGCTCATTCTATTTAGGTAAAGACCAGCAATTGTTGGCATCTCACTTACATGAATTGCTTCACCATCAACAATACTTGCTAAAATACAGGCTTGTTTTGTTGTAAGGTTGAGTGCTTTGGCTTTATTTTTTCGTTCTTCTGTCCAGAATTTATTGTATTCATCAACAAACCGGGTAATTGCTTTGTCTGCTGGTGTTGCCCAATTAAAGTGATAGTGATCTGGCAGAAAAATGCACCATACATTTTCAGATGTAAATCCATTTTCTTGCACCCACTC
>JABDQY010000279.1 GCA_013042025.1 Bacteroidia bacterium | reverse complement strand
ATATCATATAATAAGTCTATTGTGAATTTTTCACTTTCATAGTGGCCAATATCGCAAATCATCAACTTGTTTTCGGCATCAAAAAACTGATGGTATTTGAAATCACCTGTAATAAAAACATCGGCTTTATTTCGCATAGCATCCTTTAGCAAAAACTGCCCAGAGCCTCCACATAGTGCCACCTTTTTAATCTTTGAATTGAAATTTGTATGCCGTATTACATTAAGTTTCATAGAACTCTTGAGGTAATTTAAAAACTGTTCAGCATCCATTTCAGCATCCAAGTCACCAACAAGACCAGCACCAACTCTTTGATCTGTATTGAATGTCGGATACAACTCATAAGCCACTTCTTCATAAGGATGAGCTTCTCGAAGTGCTTTCAAGACGTCATTCTTTTGATAATCTCTCAGTACAACTTCTAATCGATATTCCTTCTCAGTATGACGTTCTCCCTTATTGCCAGAATACGGATTCGATACTAAATTCCCTTTGAAGGTTCCCTTTCCCTCGGTAACAAAAGAACATTCGGAGTAGTTTCCAATATGTCCGGCTCCAGAATTAAACAATGCATTTTTTACATCTTCAGTATTCTCCAATGGGCAATAAGTCACTAGTTTTAGAATTCCAGTCGATTTTGGAGCGAGAATACGCGTGTTTTTAAGTTTTAATAGCTCAGCAATTTTGCTATTAACCCCATTGTGGTAAACGTTATCTAAGTTAGTATGAATTGCATAAATCGCGATATCATTTTTAATGGCCAGCTGAACTGTTCGTTGCACGTAATTGGCGTTGTTAAATCGTTTCAACCCTGAAAAAACAATCGGATGATGTGCTACGATAAGGTTGCAGTTTTTTGCAATAGCTTCTTCAATGGTACTTTCAATGCAGTCTAAGCTAATTAACACACCATTAATTTCGGTATTCGATTCTCCAACAAGTAAGCCACTATTATCATAACTCTCTTGCAAGCTAGGTGGAGCTATCGTTTCTAAATGTCTAAATATTTCAGCTAGTTGCATCAGGCAAAGTTAGGAATTTGGACTAACTTAGTTGGAGGTGCCAAAACCGGGTAAATTAGGTTAAGCTTAAATAGCAAACCCTTTTTCTTTTCTTTGCACTCTTGAACACTTTCTTGAAGATATTACTTTTCCCCTTTGCAATCATATTTTGGTGCATCACATCTTTGCGAAATTGGTTCTATGATAAAAATATCTTTAAGTCAACTGAGTTTGATGTTCCTATAATATCTGTTGGAAATTTAGCGGTTGGAGGATCTGGTAAAACACCTA
Organism: Bacteroidia bacterium; assembly: GCA_013042025.1. Lineage (GTDB taxonomy): Bacteria > Bacteroidota > Bacteroidia > NS11-12g > UBA9320 > UBA9320. The sequence continues at coordinate 4,482 of JABDQY010000279.1, read as the reverse complement.
TGGTAGAACATCTTATCAAACATCTTCAACCTGACTATAATATAGTTGTATTGAGTAGAGGATATGGGAGGAAAACTACAGGATTTAAATGGGTCCAACCTGAAGATAGTTTTAGCGAAACTGGAGATGAACCTCTTCAAATTAAATTAAAGTATCCAGAAATAAATGTCGCTGTTTGTGAAAAACGAGTGGATGGAGTAATTCAAATATTATCAGAAAAACCAAACACCAATTTAATACTTTTAGACGATGCTTTTCAACATCGTGCAATAAAACCGAGTATCAATCTTATTCTTTCAGAGTATTCAAATCCATACTTCAAAGATTGGATAATGCCAATTGGTCGATTAAGAGAATGCAGAAAAGAAATAAATAGAGCTGATGCACTAATCTATACAAAATGTCCTGATTCTTATCAGGAATATTCCGTAGTTAACCTTCCAACATTTTATTCTAAGATTCTATATACCAAACCTGTTGTCCAAGGAGAGGTATTTGGTTTTAGTGGATTGGCAAACAACACTTTGTTTCAAGAGTACCTTAGTCAAAACTATAATCTTATCGGTTTTAAAGGATTTCGCGATCACTACAGTTTTAAACTTACTGATATTGAGTCATTAATAAAAGACGCTAAAGGTGCTCAGCTAATATGTACTGAAAAGGATTTTATTAAAATAAAGAATCTTGCTGGAAGCGAAGAGATTCTATTCATTACCATTGAAAATGAAATTGAAGGAAACGAAGACTTCATGATGTGGTTAAAAGACAAAATCAAAATTGAAAGCTAAAAAACACTTTGGACAACACTTTCTAACGAGTGATGAAACGGCAAGAACAATTGTAAATGCCTTAGGAGATCTTACATCGAAAGATGTCTTGGAAATTGGTCCTGGAATGGGTATCATAACCCAGTTCATGGTGCATAATTGCAAAAGCTTTCAAGCAGTAGAAATTGATCTTGAAGCAGTGGAGTATTTAGAGAAAAAGTTTAAGGATATACAATTAATCAAAGCAGATTTCTTAAAAGTTGATTTAACCCAATATTTCACGACGCCATTTAGTCTAATTGGTAATTTCCCATATAATATTTCTAGTCAAATTGTCTTTAAAATAATTGAACACTCAGATTTGATTACCAATTGGGTTGGTATGTTTCAATTGGAAATGGGTATTCGTCTAGTAGCACAACCAAAGGACAAAAAAGACTATGGAATTCTAAGTGTACTTATTCCTTTTTACTACAAAATTGAAACGGTAATGAAATTACCTCCAGGAGCATTTAATCCTCCACCAAAGGTTAATAGCATAGTAGTTAAGGCGGAAAGAAGTGAGCACAAGCCTAAATGTGATATGGTATTATTAAAACGAGTTGTTAAGACAGCATTTGGACAACGTAGAAAAACGCTTTCAAATAGTTTATCTAGTATTCTTCCAAAAGACATTATTAATACACATCAATTTGCTACCTTGCGACCTGAGAATTTATCCTATCTACAATTTGAAGAATTAAGTTTATTCATAGAGCAGCATGTCAGCAATTGAGATTACAAAAGAGTTTATTGAAGAGCTAACTAGTCACATTGACAATGAGCAAATGGAAGATCTTTCTCCTATTTTAGAAAAACTCTTCCCTCAAGACATTGCTGAGATTTTTGATGATTTGAATTTAGATCAGGCAGTTTATTTAGCTTCTTTACTTGATGACCAAAAGCGGGTAGATGTTTTAACAGAATTAGAACCAGAAGTAAAACTTAAGTTCTTACGCGGGTATTCCAGTGACGACATTGCTAATACCTTTTTTGCCTTAATGGATTCAGATGATGCAGCTGACATTCTCAACTCCATCGAATCTGAAAAGAGTAAGGAAATTCTCCGAAAATTAACAGATAAGGAGCACAGTAAAAATATTGCATCTCTTTTAAAGTTTCCAGAAAACACGGCAGGGTCTCTTATGGCAAAAGAACTAATTCGAGTAAAGCTACATTGGACAGTAAAACAATGTACCGAAGAGATACGAAAGCAAGCAGAAGATGTTTCAAACGTATTTACAGCTTACGTGGTAGATGATTATGAGGAATTGGTTGGATTGGTTTCGTTAAAGAAGATTTTACTCTCACCAGAGAGTACACAAGTAGAGAAGATTTATCGTGACAATGTAATATCTGAGAACACCTATGCAAGTGGTGAAGAGGTAGCTTCAACCATGCAGAAGTATGACTTGGTTGCTCTACCAATAGTTGATGCGTTTGGTCGGTTAGTAGGTACCATTACGTTTGATGACGTGCTTGATTATGTAAAAGATGAAGCGGAGAAAGATTATCAAATGCTATCTGGTATATCTGAAAGTGTAGAAAGTACGGATTCTATTTGGTTGAATACGCGAGCACGTTTACCTTGGCTAATAGTAGGACTTGCGGGTGGTATTGCTAGTTCATTGGTTATTGGAAATTTTGAAGCTGAACTTCAGAAATACGTTCAACTTGCTCTGTTCATGCCGCTGATAATGGCTATGGCAGGTAATGTAGGAGTACAATCATCATCCATTATGGTTCAAGGTTTGGCCAATAACTCCATAGATAGTAAAAAGATATATGGCAAGTTAGGTAAAGAGCTTGCAGTTGCAATTTTAAACGGCCTAGTTTGCTCGCTATTGTTGATGGGTTACGGTTTCATATCTGGTAATTCAAAAGAAATAATGATGACTGTTAGTCTTGCTCTGCTAACTGTTATTTTATTAGCAGCAGTGGTTGGCACCATAGTTCCGTTAATATTGGATAGGTTAAAAATTGATGCCGCAATAGCAACAGGACCATTTATTACTACTAGTAATGATTTGCTCGGATTGTTTCTCTATTTCCTAATAGGATCTCTGATTTTAGGATAAAAAAACTACAAGGATAGCAAACGCCACCAATCAAAAATGTTTGCAAGAAAATTTAAATGATTTTAGTTTTTAACGGTCATTTTCTTTGTAACCTTTTCCCCGTCCGCTTCTAACGTATAAAAGTAAATTCCAGTTGGAAGATTCGTTACATCAACAACGAAAGTCCCTGAATTTGGTAAGGTTTTAACTTCAAGCGTTTTCCCCAAAATATTAGAGATTGTAAGTGTTGCTTGAGGTGAAGAAAACTGAACTTCAACATACGTTTTTTCATTGGCAGGATTTGGATAATTCTGACCCAATTTTACATCTCCAGTTGCAAATGCTGCTGTAGAAATGAATAAAGTTAAAAACGCTATTTGTAAAAATCTTTTCACGTAGTTATAACAAATTTAAGGAAAAATCCGTGCCAATGTCAGTTTTATTTAATTTTTTTGATGTAAAACAATAAATGTGTGTGTATTTACGTACACGTTTATTACACGATGCTACACTTTAAAGGACATTACCCCTTTTTCAAGCTGAAGTGGACTTTTGAAGTTATTTTTAAATAAGGAACCCGTGCCTAAACCTTGATGTAATTGGGTTTCATACTTACTAACCCACTGTGCAATTGCACTTAATCCAATATTGCCTTCCAATGCCGATGTAGCCCACCATTTGATGTTGAGGTTATTTGCAAGACTTATCCATTCATCTGATTTTGATAATCCACCCAGCAAGTTTGGTTTTAAAATTATGTATTGTGGTTTTAGATGATTAAGCAATTGGTAACCGTGCTTTTCCACTGAAACCCCTATCAATTCTTCGTCTAGTGCAACATCAATAATCCGCTCGTAACATAATTCTTCCATTTCGTCCCAATTGTCTTTTGCAATGGGTTGCTCTATACTGTGTATCTCAAATCGCTTGAGTTCCTTTAGTTGTTCGGCTGCTTCATCTGGTTTAAAGGCTCCATTGGCATCTAATCTTATGGTAATCTTAAAAGCAGAATAATGTGATCTTATTCTTTCAAGCATTCTGCACTCATCATCAAAATCTTGAGCCCCAACCTTAAACTTAATTACCTTAAATCCAGCATCTATTTTTTGTAAGGCCTCTTGATACATCCTTTCAGTATCATTCATCCACACCAAACCGTTAATTGGAATTACTGCATCTCCTTTTGTAAATGGTGTCTCAAATAGTCTTCCTTCGGTTGATTTTAAATCTAAGAAAGCCGTCTCCAATCCGAAACGAATACTTGGGAATCGATCTAACTCCAGTTCATTGAAATCTTGATTTGAGCAAAATAAGGTCGCCTTTTCCTTAAGAATTTCTTCGTAATTGGGTATATCATCTATACTCAATAAAGACAGAGGAGCGGCCTCTCCTATTCCTTTTCTACCATTTGTAGAATCAAACAGACTAACAACGAACACCTTCCGAACTTCAAAAACATTTCTTGAAGTCTTTGCTGGCTTGTTAAAAACCAATTCATACGGTTTTATGTCGAAGGTTAACATTTAAAGATAAAACCGAAGTGCAAATAAAAATACGATTCCTAAACTGGTTAAAGAGAGAAACTTGAGTTGAGCGTTGTAATCATCAGATGTCTCTGC
>JABDQY010000276.1 GCA_013042025.1 Bacteroidia bacterium | reverse complement strand
TATAGACTCCTTAGGTTTGGTTGATTTGCTTGAATTAACGCAGCAGCGGAATTCACATTTGATCCAGTACCATCAGCAAATTGCAATAAATAGCTACCTTTCAATCGCATAGTTGGTAAACTTAATTGATATTCTGCTTTCAAGGATTTGATAGTGGAAAAATCTACATTTCCATAGGTTATATAGCTTCTTGGATAAGCTTGATTTATACTTATTAGGTTTATATCATTTCTAATTTCAGCATAACCCGCGGTTAGATTTATGGTACTACTCCGACCAATTATTTGCTTATAGCCAAATTCATAATCTGTTCGTTTTGAAGCTTTTAATTCAGGATTAGGCAACAATGTATTCGATGCATTTTCCAAATAATAATAGCTACTAATTGGTGCAAACGATTGGGCAGAATTTGGACGCTGAGCGAACTTGTCGTAGTACGCATAAAACATTGCATCACTTTTTATTGGGAAAGAAAATGTTAAACGTGGTAATACTATAATTTCCGGGCTATAGTCTTTGAATGACTCTGCTGTTATGTTTTGATTTGATGGATCAACGAGATACGGTTGAATTACTCCACTTTCTGTTTGAATCCTTAAGTACTCAGCACTTTGAACTTCTATACCTTGCTCGTTTAACCATGTATCTCCATTTCGATACCCAACTATCTTCTTAGGATTATCCATGTTGTCTACATATACCTTATAATCTTCTTCAACGGTTCCTGGATGATTAATATCTAATCCTGCAATTTGTTGCACTTCTGCTGCTGTTTTAACTGGATATAATGAATATCGATCGTTTAGCACTAGCTGATTTGCATCAAACCGCTCTACTCTAACACCAGCTCGAATCTTAATTTTTTCGAGGACCCACTTATCCTGTAACCAAATTGCAGAATAATTTGGATTATAAGCTCCTATTGATCGATTTGATTTATCATTCAAGAAATCCATAATGCCCCTATGACCTCGAATCCGATTTCCTTTATAATCATATCCAGCATAGTTAACATATGAATTTCCGTTATTCCACAACTCATTTGCAGTAAACATATCAATGCTTAGCGTCTCAGGATTTACACTATTAATATCTATAAAATGGGCATTTGCGGATTTGTATCCGTTAGAATTGGTAATATTATTTCTAAGGTTTCTATCAAAATTGCTTTGTTTCGATTGATCGACTAACCAATTGTATTTCACAGAATCTGTAAAAACGCCATTTTCATCGTATGTTAGATTTGGATTATTTAAATCTGGGCCTGTGAACTGCGTATTTAGTAATTGCGGCATCAGTTGCCATAGTGAATTTGCATTTAGAGAATAAAAAGCCTGCTTGCGATTTTCATACACCAATCCAATTTGAATATCATGCTGCTTTGAGAGTTTTCTTGTTGGGTTAAGCCCTAAATTTATAATTGCTGTTAGTGAAGATTTTTCTATGTCTGATTTTCTATAGTTGCTCACAATTGTACCAGGAGCATACCACATTCCTCCTATAGCTGTTGCGTTCTGTCCGTTTAACAAACCTTGAAGTTGGCTTAGTTGAGATAAATTCTGAATATGGTTTCTACGAAAAACTTCATTGGTGAGCGATGAACGGTATTGATTTATGCTTGAAGGTGTAAAGGTGACACCAGTATCTTGATAACCCAACCATTTGTAGTAGCCTTTTAGGTTTACGTCATTTCCATATTGATCCTTCATTTGAGTTTCTTCTTCGATATACTGATATACATCTTCACCTGAAGTTTTAAAACTTCCTATATATCCATAATCAAATATATTATCCCCATGTATTGGGTCTTTGGTAGTAGAGCTTACTCTTTGATAATCTGCTATAATCACATAATTAACTTTACTAAATAACGAACTATCATATGTTGATTCGCCCTTTCGAGAAAATGGCTGTTTTAGATTCTGAACTATTTGAGCATTCAATTTAGTAGTAAGCGAAGAAACAAGAGGATTGTGCTCAGAATTAAGCAATGAATTGGAAAACGAATACGAATTTGCCCTCGTATATTGTATTGAAGGCTCAATCTTAAAGATTAGATTATGATTTGGTTTCCAATCCAATTTTAAGCTGGTATAAACATTATAATTTGAAGCATTTTGCTTAGCATTAACTTGCTCGAAACTGTTTTGGTTAAAATTTACAGCTGCAGGAAGTTCCGTTCCATTCGCTACTGTTGAGAAAGGTTGCTCAAGTAAACCTTGTTTATACTCATCTGAAACCTGATACAAAGGAATGCTTGCAGGGTTAGGATCTCTATTATAGCCTAAAAACATTGAATGAGTAAGTGCCAAAGAAGTATATCCTTCTATCGTTTTTAATGGTTTGTATATAAAAGATTCTCCACCATTTTGATGATAAGGATTAAAAAGACTAGAAGTTCTAAGCATGGACTTTTTTATACCAACAGTATCTAAGTTGGTTGAAGAAGTATATTCAATTGCTCCTCCAATAAAATCGCCATACATGGCAGGTACTCCAGAAGATATAGCACGTATTTGGCCAACATTTAGTGTAGTTGGAACAAATGGTCCAATTTGTGAAACATTGTCTTTTATAACTTGTGTTTGCTCCTGACGAGCATCGGAGAACTGAATCTGACCATTCCGTTTGGTCAAAGAAGGATCTTGAGCTATAATATCCAATAGTGACTTGTACGGACTTGTTTCCATCTCTTCTTTGGTAACAGGAGGTTCTTCCAATCGTACATCTCCACGTATGTGAACTACCTGCATTTTTTCAGTAGATGGACTTAACTCTAAGGCTATAAATTTACTTTCATTAGGTTGCAGGTAAAAACTCTTTGTCAACGTTCTAAAACCTTCATACTTTGCTCTTATTGTATAATTTCCTGCAGTAAGATCTAGAAAAACAAAATCTCCATTTTCATCAGTAAAAAGGTTACCAGCAAGAGTGCTGTCTCTAAGCAGCTGAATATGGCTACCTACAAGTGCTTCAGTTGCGTTTTTGTTCTTTACAGTTCCTCTTATGTCAGAAAACTGAGCACATAAAGAGAAGGGGAGAGTAACATAAAGGATGGTGATGAGTAAAATTTTTCTTAGCATAATGATGAGATTTTACGCTAAGTTCCAACATCATTTTTGATTTATTGTGGGGAATTGACCATAGGAGAATTTGAACGAACCAAGAGCGATTCTAATTGAGCAATGTTTTTTGAAAAACGACAGACGTGCCTAAATACAACTCCGCCTCTTTTATAAATTCTGGTGTAATATCTGACAAATGAAATTCATCTTTACTAGAATTTACTTCTTCATTTAATAATCCATTTGAATTTAGATAAGCTTCAACCGTCTCCGCAATAATTTTAGGTGTGTGAAGCACCTTCAAGCTATTCTTAAAATATGATTCGATTTGCTTGTAGATTATTGGATAATGTGTGCACGCAGGCACTATAAGTTCACAATCTTTAAACTCCATAAAGTACTTGTCAAAAACTGGGAATAACACACTC
>JABDQY010000275.1 GCA_013042025.1 Bacteroidia bacterium | reverse complement strand
TTTCTAAGGTAATACATCGGTCCACCAAAAATGGTTCCGTCCTCACCAACATCTCTATACTTTACTCCTAGTGTACATTCAACAAACTTTGTTGACATACCTAAGAGTCCACAAACTACCATCCAAAAAGTTGCCCCAGGACCTCCTAACGCAATTGCAACTGCAACACCTGCAATATTTCCAAGACCAACAGTCCCTGAAACGGCGGTAGCTAAGGCTTGAAAATGGCTAACCTCTCCTTCTCTTCCCTCATCACCTATGGTTCCTATAAGGTCTCCATCCACAACATTTAAGTTTGTTTTTTCTACCTCATGATGATCCACATCATCGTGCTTTCCTCGAACAACATTTATTGCTAATGGAAATTTTCGAATATTTATAAACGAGAAGTAGAGCGTAAAGAAAAGAGCACCAGCAACAAGAAGAACTACAACAAATGGAATTGAAAATGAATCTCCTATGCTTATTGGAAACAATACAATACTCTCCCATTTATCTGCAATAGGTGCAAACCAATTATTGATTCTCTCATCAAGACCAAGTTCCGAATCGGCTTGAGCAAATAAAATTGAAGATAACATTAGGAAGAATCCGAACCCAAAAAGTCTTTTCATAAATTACGTAATTATGTCGTGCAATATGAACAAAAGACGATGAATATGCAAGTTTATCTTAATCGCTTTGCTGAATGATAAGAATGGGTAAACAATCCTGTATTTGAATTCTTAATACCCTTACGTGTTAATTCATCAATTCGTACATAACCATGAGAATGAATAATCTGATTATTACCGATATACATTCCTACATGACCTATCTTCTCATTTTTATCAAAAAAGATAAGATCGCCATCAAATAGGTTTTCAAACTTTACCGGTTTCCCAATTTGTTGTTGCTGCGATGCATCTCTTGGAATTTGAATGCCAACACATTTATACACCACCTGCATCAAGCCAGAACAGTCGATTCCACTGAAGTGTCTTCCTCCCCATAAATAGGGAACTCCTAAAAAAGACTTTGCAAGTTCATTCAAATTTAGCTCCAAGCTTGGTTGTTCCTCGGCTAGCACCGAACCCATAGAAGTAAGTACCATTCCATCGTGTAAAATATCATTCCCACCACTAGAAAATAACTTGGTTTGAACAGATTGCAATCGAGGTTTTGTTTCGTATATGCTAGAATCACTTATCCAGCCTTCATAGCCATCAAAGTCTAGCTTGATATAATACCAATCACCCTCTTGCTTTAATATGGAATATGTTTCACCATATAGCAACTGAGTACACATTTCAGAACTGCTTTTGGGTTCAGTTCTAACCGGAATTTGAGATAAATGGCAAATTCCCTGTTTCATATAATTAAAGGTGTAATCGTTCTTTACGATCTAGTAATTGTTCTTCAGTTTCTACGTGATCAGGATCTGGAATACAACAATCAACCGGACACACAGCCGCACATTGTGGTTCTTCATGGAAACCTTTGCATTCAGTGCATTTATCTGGAACAATATAATACACTTCATCACTTACAGGTTGTTGTTCCGTATCTGCATCAGTAACTACCCCATTGTGAAGGGAATACTCCCCTTTAACACCAGTTCCATCTGCAATTTTCCACTCAGCACCTGCCTCGTAAATTGCATTATTTGGACATTCTGGTTCGCAAGCTCCGCAGTTAATACATTCATCTGTAATTATGATTGCCATGCTGCAAAGAAAAGCTATTTCTAACTAAATAACATTACTTAATTAACACTTGTTTCTGAACCCAATTATTGCAATAATTTTTCTATTTCATTCTTGCTTGGATGATCTGGATATTTTGAAATAATGCGTACGGCCCAAAACCTGAAACCCGATTCGTCACCACTGTTTATTGCATAATTCAAATGTGTTTCCCAAACCTTTAAATTGAGCGGCTCTAGCTTTCTTGCTTCTTTTAACCAAACCTCAGCTTTCGCTAAATTTCCTTGTAATATGTAAAGTTGTGCAATGCTGTTTTTTATCAGTCCATTATTACTAAATTCTTGACTACTTGCTTTTGCAATTTCCATCCCTTCTGATAGCTTTCCAACTTTTATTAAATAATCGATAAGCTTTAACGCAATATTTGGATTTGTACGATCTTCTTGATATGCTTTTTTGATGTAGTAGACTGCCTGACTATTGTTTCTTAACTTGCCATAAGATTCTCCCAGCATGAACAATTCCCATGATGTTAACTTGGTATCATCCAGCTTTAATTCTGTTGCTTTATTCCAATTCTCTACTAGGTAATAATACTTCAACCATAAGTTATTATGCACTCCGGATGAGAGTAAATCTTTGGCTTTTTGAAGATAAATAGGATTCTTATCAAATTTTTCCCAATACTCTAAATAGGCCTTCGTTTGATAATAGTTTTCTGGATTAGGGTTATTTACTGCGTATAATCCTATGAGTTTTTTAACCTTTTGTACATTGTCTTTAGAAATTGGTTTTCCAATTTTATGATCATGAACACTTACATGGGGAATATCTTCAGAACCCGTTTGAGGCATATGACACGATACACAGTTATTGGATTTAATTATCCTATTTTGTTCATTCTCAGAACATGATTCATCTGAATGACAATTCAAACATGCTTTATTATAAACACCTGATCCAGTGCTTTTTACACTAATATGCGGATTATGACAAGTAATACATGTTAATGCTTGATCGTCTTTATTTCCGTCTATATAGCAACGACTCATTTGCAGTCGTTGTGCATGATTTGCCATATCAAATTCAGAATTTTCACCTTCATAAGATGGTAAGTAAACTTCAAAAACATCCTTTAAATCCATTCCTGGTTTAAAGTCGGTAAATTGCATTCCATCTTTTAAAATATTAAGTCCTTGCAAATGGCATCGTTGACATAAGTCTATTTGTTTTGCTACAGATAATTTACCTGGATTTACAATCGTTGGATCAATTTCTTCTGAAACATCAACACCCTCATTCTTTAATCTTTGTTCTACATGTAATTCACCCGGACCATGACACCGTTCACAGTCAATTCCATTTCCAATACGTTTGAATTTGAATTCAGTATTGGGTTCAACTTCTGGCATGGCGTTATGGCAGCTTATGCATTCAGCATTTAACAATCGATTAAATCGAGAATTATTTCCTTTTTCAAATCCTGGAGCTAAATCCCATTTTTGCTTTTGAACATAAAATGTAATTGGTGCCTGATAGATATATCCATCTTCGGTGAATAAATGTGAATTTGTATGCTGTCCACTTCCAACGATATAATCTACTTGAACTTCCAATTGATGCACTGTGTCTTCTTTTTCAATTTGAAACTCTCTTATAAAAAGTTTTTCATCTCGCCAAAAAGGATAATAACTCAATCCACTGGCACTATCCTCTATTACATGTTCTGGACCAAAAATAGCACTTGACTTTGATCTTGTAGCTGAATCAAATGACAAACCCATACCTGTATGAACAAAGGTTGAATGCTTATCACCATGGCAAGAAGCACAAACTTCCATACCCATGTATTTGGTTTCTGGATTGTGGTTTAAATATGTTATTTCACTGCTTTGGGAAGTACAAGAAGTATAGCTTATAATTACTCCTATAACTAAAAGAAATAAACCAAAGACTATTCCTTTTTTGTTTACTTTTCGTACTATGAGATTTTGGCTTGCCACTCCACCATTCCTCCTAAGAGATTTCGAACTTTGTTAAATCCTTGACGTTGCATGTATGCCTTTGCTGCTGCACTTCTAGCACCTGTTTTACAATGCACAATTACTTCCTTATCCATCCAATCGTCTAAATCATCTATTGCTCCTTGAAACTGAGCTAAGGGAATCAGTTTGGCTCCTATATTGAACTCTTGATACTCCCACTCTTCTCTAACATCTATAACTAGAATATCTTCCTTGTTGTCCAGTTTTTCTTTTAACTCTAATACTGTAATATCTTCCATTGCTCTTCTAGTCAGCGAAAATACAAAGTTTGGTTTTAAATAGTTCTCCGCTATTATTCGTTGCTAGAACAAAGTACATCCCATTTGATAGATTTGAAACATCCAATTTGTCAGTATTAGACTTCTCTAAGACTATCAATCCACTACTATTGATTACCTTAATTGATTTGTACTCTTCGTCTAGATAAACCTTAGAACTCGCAGGATTTGGATAAATTTTTAAACTACTTTCTTTTTCAACCTCTTTTAAATTTGCATACAACTCTCTAGTTGCACCAAAATGCGGACGCATCATAAGTGTTCCATTTGGGAGGTCGGCATTCGACCACGTGCCAAATATTTTGTAATAGAGGTTTGGATTTTTTGTATTGGGGTTTCTTCTATTTCCAAAATTCATGTCCCAACCAACATTTAGATTATAAATCGTTTTTTGGTGCCATCCAATAAAGTACGTTCCTGGACTTAACAACAAAGTTGAATCTATCATATGAGCACTAAACGCCCTTCTGCCATTTTCATCGTTATACTCTGGAGTTTGTTCTTCTGAAACATAAATAATTGAATCAATTGGACTTCCATCAACCCCTGCAAGGCTTTTCCATATTCTGTAAGAAAATCTTCTTCCAGACACATCGTAAACCGATTGATTAAAAAATGTACCAATTGCATACAAAGTATCCTCTTTTTCTAGGGTGAACTTATACGCTATTTCCCCCTCTATATTACTTGGATTTGTATTGTGATCAAATCCAAATCCACGTTCTGCGGTACCATCGTCATAAGCATAATAATCATGAAAAATCTGTTTAGCTTCAATTTTATCATTATCTTCATTTTCATTTAGTACACCATCTTCCTCAATTGCTATAGTTCTATTTATAACAATAGGATCATTTCCTACCAAACCTGTTATTGAATACATTGCCAATCTTCTTTCTGCATTATTTTGAGCAAGCACATTGTTTGAATTCGCCGATGGTGAAGTAGATACAAGAGAACTCCCATTATAGTCTGCCTTGTGACTAATTAATATGTTTTTATCCAGATTATACAAATTTGAAACATACACATAAACCGAATCTAACATATGACTACTTGGATTAACCAAGTAATGCTCATACGGCATTGAATTGTAGTCTTTTAATAATGATGTTGGAGTGGTTTGAATTGCATAATCGTTGTAATAATCTTCATTGCTCTTTCTATCTTTATCCAACAAAACATAATCTACATGCCAATGATTTGCATTTCCTACTTGTCTTGAAAAAGTAGTGAACATAAATTGAAAATCTGCGTGCAAGTAATTTGGATTCAGCAAAGGAATTATAACATGCTCAAAGTCTGCAGATGAAGCGACACCGCCACTACTCCAAACTTGGAACCACAAGTTATTGTCTGCCTTAAAAAACAAACGAATAGAGTCTTCTCCATTTAAATGGTATCCATATCCATTTGGTTGAAAGAAAAAACTAAACATTATCGAATCCGCAAGAGAATAAGGAGTTCCGAAAGTATCTGTTAATAGATTTATGGGTTGACTTATAAGACTATCTCCTGCTGATTTATAATCTTTGTTAATGGTGTTGTTATATGGAGTTCCACTTTCATCTAATACATCAAAGGTTGCAACGTTAAAAGTAGGCGGATAAATGGGAAACTGATTATTTATAAAAACCTGATTATTAAGCCATTTAGTTGAATCCGGATAAATAGAAGAAGTTGCAAAATCATCGAAAAAAGGAAGAGATAAAGTATCCTTATTACCAAATTTATTTCGAGCAATAGGCTTCCATTGATACGTTGGGTGATCAGATTTAAAATTGGTTATAACTACATTTTCAGATAACGGATAAGTACTTACTTGTGCGTTAACTAAATAGCTTAGTAAGGTAGCCCCAACCAAGAAGGTATAACGTAAAATATAGGCTTGTGTTTTCTGCAAGATTTTCTCTTTTAATTTGAGTTATTAATGTAACGATTCAAAATGGTTAATAGTGCTTGAATTAAAAAATAGAAGCATCGTTTGTTTCCAAGATTTCAGATCCTTCTGACGGGCCTCCATTTGACGTGCTGTCAGATCCATAATAGTCTCTTGGTACTCCAATAACTAAGTCTATTTCAGAATTTCGTTCAATTAATTTACCAGGAGCGATGGAATTTGAAGTACCGTGTTCCAGTTGTTCTAAAACCGGTTCATCTGTCCTACTTCTTACAGAAGGATGTGCTTTCTTTATAATCTTACCTACTTTCAAATGCCTTCTAGACAATATGTTTCTCGCTTGAGCCAATGACGTTTCTCCAGCCAATGAAGGAACTTCAACCATTGGGATATCTGCGGAATTGATTACTAAATACACTTTCCTTCCCGGTTTTACCATTTGTCCTGGTGAAGGATTTTGATTGATAACAGCAAGTTTCTTTGCTCCATCTTTGTATACTGTATCAATTACAACTCCTTCTAAACCTGCATCCGAAAGCTGATTAATGGCTTTGCGACTAAGTTCACCTTCAAAATCTTCAACTTCCACAAGTTCAGTACCGTGATTTGTATAAATACTCGCAGACCATAACAAGCCAAAAATTAAAAGCAATGAAACCAATCCAATTAATCCTATATTGATTATTAGTTTTTTCATTCAATTATAGCACTTCTATTATTTGCTCGCAATATACAGTCATATGGTGATACTCATTTCACATTTTAAGTATGATTAACAGTTATAAACTATGCATTTCTTCAGATGGCTCATAGAATGTACCATTTCAACGTCTAAGTTTTAATACACAATTCAAAGCTTCCTGCACAAACATACCTAGCTATTTTTAGTAGTTAAACGTCAAAGTTTAAAACTTGGTACACCCTCAACCCCTTTATATTCAACAATTCTGTCACTAAACCATCATCATTAATCTTCAAAAATTATTTCATTTTTTCACTAACTTTTGGTTTGGTACATCATTTGAACTTATAATCGCATATAGATTACACACAATGAAAAACATTTTTACCCTATTTCTACTGACAATTTCTGTTTTAGCACTTGCTCAAACAGACAGCACCAAAACTTCTACAGAAGCTGAACCTTCAAAAGATGCTACCACCACGTTACCTGATATGACCTTAAAAAGTATAGACGGTGAGGAGGTAAACCTTATGGATTATGGCACAAATGAAAAGCTTACGATTATTTCTTTTTGGGCAACTTGGTGTAAACCTTGTATCAAGGAATTGAAAAATGTTAATGAGCTTATGGAAGACTGGGAGGATGATTATAATGTTGAAGTTGTTGCAATTAGTGTTGACGATAGTAGAAATACTGCTAGAGTGAAACCAATGGTAAGTGGTCTTGGTTGGGATTTTGAAGTTTTACTCGATCCAAATGGAGACGTTCAACGAGCTATGAATGTAGCAAACCCACCTGTAACATTCTTAGTAGACCAGTTAGGAAATATAGTTTATACGCACACAGGCTATGTTGAAGGTGATGAGTATGAGCTTGAAGAACACATGAAAGAACTTGTAGAATAATTTATTCTACTAAAATACATTTTGAACCACGGCAAAAAGTCGTGGTTTTTTTATCTCCAGAATTTTGCGTTGGCCGAAATGAAGCACAACTGAAAACCCAGTTTTCCTTCTAAAAAACCGGCTTTCAAAACATACATTTTAAAAAACTTGAAACAAGCAGATATGCATGCGTGTATCACTGTAGGATACGGTTTTGATAGAGCCGCGTACTTTCTCTCTCTCTCTATG
>JABDQY010000265.1 GCA_013042025.1 Bacteroidia bacterium | reverse complement strand
CTTTCATCCTTCGTTAGCTCCAGTTGGGGTTTTATTAGCTGTTTTAGGATATGCCTTAGGGACATATGGTGCATTAATCTGCGGATATTTGATGCAAGCAGCTGCAATCTAAGTTTAACTAAGTACATATTGATGAGAAGCTTGGTTCAGCAAGATAGCTTATCAAACCAGCTTATCAACACTACAACTAGTAATTGTGGTTGAAATTTCTTATATTCGAAATTATTTTTTAGTTAAAATTAATGAGCGATATACTAAATCAACTACTAGGTCAATTAGGACCACAAGGAATACAAGCAATTTCAAAGCAAATTGGAGCAGATGACAGTCAAACATCAAATGCTTTAGGCGGTGTTATACCAACCTTACTTGGAGCTATGGCAAATAACTCTAAATCTCAATCTGGAGCTAACGGATTATTAGGAGCATTAGATTCAGATCATGACGGCAGTATCTTAGACGATGTTGCTGGCTTTGTAGGAAATTTTAATCAAGGACCAGGAGAAGGTATTTTGAAGCATGTATTAGGTGGAAATCAACCTGTTGTTGAAAGTGGCCTTAGTGCAAAAACAGGTTTAAATAGTTCTCAAATTTCTAACTTACTAAAAATAGCAGCACCATTGATTATGGGTTATTTAGGACGTCAAAAGCGTGCCTCTAACAATCAAGGGTTTGATATTGGAGGGATAGCTGATCTTTTGGGAGGTATGACAAGAGAATCTGACCAAAGTACGGGAATAGATTTAGGTGATATCCTAAATGTAGTTGGGGGGCTTACGGGCAACCAAACTCAACGATCTGGTGGAATAGGTGGCCTTTTGGGCAAACTATTCGGCAGATAAAAAAAAGTGAATTCGCTAAGCAACCTTTTGAAGATTGCTTAGACTAAATATAGAATACAAACCATGGCAACTACACAAAAAGCACGAACCAATTCGGGCATTTCCGCGTATACAGGTACGTTTGGAAGAGCTGAAGTTCTTCACTTATTGAGAAGAGCTCACTTTGGCCCTAAGTTAGCGGATGTTGACTATTTCGAGACTAAAACTATGACTCAGGCCGTAGATGAAATCTTGAATATCGACTATACCGCTCCTTCACCTCCTATTAATGACTACAATGATAGTACAGCAGACCCAGTTATTGCTGCCGGCCAAACTTGGGTTGGAAACTATAACGGATTACTAAATGGTGTCCGACGTAGATCATTCAAAAGATGGTGGACAGGAGAAATAATTAATCAAGATAGAACTATTCGTGAAAAAATGGTCCTTTTTTGGGCAAATCATTTCTCTACCGAAATGCAAGTATATGCATGGGCAAATTTCGCTCATACGAATAACGCTTTGATACGTGCAAATTGTCTGAAAAACTTTAAAGACTTGGTTAAAGCCGTAAGTCTTGATCCAGCAATGCTTGTGTATCTAAATGGTGAAAGAAACACGAAAGCAGCTCCAGACGAAAATTATTCACGTGAGTTGATGGAGCTCTTCACTTTAGGAAAAGGTCCTAACTCTCAATACACTGAGGATGATGTTATCGCAGGAGCTAAAGTATTAACAGGTTGGAGAGTTAATAAATCTAATGGTTCAGTATATTTTGATGCCAACCGTCATGATACTACCAATAAAACATTCTCAACTTTCTTTAACTCTACTACCATAATTGGTAAGTCAGGAGCTTCAGGAGCAGAGGAAGTGAATGACTTTATAAATATGATATTCATGAAGGATGAAGTATCAAAGTATCTTGTTCGAAAACTGTATAGATGGTTCATTTACTATGATATAGACAGTGCTACAGAAACCAACGTTATAGAACCTTTAGCTGCAATTTTCAGAAGTAATAATTATGAAATTAAACCAGTTTTAGATGCATTATTTAAAAGTGAACACTTTTATGATGTTGCAAATAGAGGAGCATTAATTAAGAGTCCAGTTGAATTTTCATCAGGTTTATGTCGATTATTTGACGTCGATTTCCCAGATTCAAGTTCATATGTAAATCAATATGCTTGCTGGAACTTAATTTATTATGCAGGAGCAATTCAGCAGCAAGATGTTGGAGATCCTCCAAGTGTTGCAGGTTGGCCAGCTTATTATCAAATTCCTCTGTTTCATGAAATTTGGATAAATTCAGATACGCTTCCAAATAGAAATAAGATTACGGATGTAATGGTTTCTACTGGTTACACCATCGGTGGATTTAGTTTACGAATTGACCCATTGAAGTTTGCTAAGCAATTTGATAATGCTACGGTAAGAATTCCAGCAAACTTTATAGATGCTTTAACTGGCTTCTTACATACCTTAGAAGTATCTCAAGCACAAAAAGATTATATGAAGAGTGTTTTACTTTCGGGACAAGTTCAAGACAGTTATTGGACAGACGCCTGGGACGACTACTACGGAGATCAATCGAACACTACCTATCAAACTATTGTAGGACTACGTTTAATATCTCTTATTAAATATTTAATGAACTTAAGTGAATTCCAACTATCTTAAAAATTAGAAACCATGAAAAGAAGAGATTTTTTAAAACGAGTTGCTCCGATGTCTTTATTGCCATTTGCTATAAATGGGCAACCAATAAGAGCATACGGAAAATTAATGGGAGCTGAGGCAGAGGATTTTGTAGAAACAGACAACGTATTGGTACTTGTTCAACTGAATGGTGGTAATGACGGTTTAAATACCTTAATTCCGCTTGATCAATACGCGAACTTAAGCACAGCTAGACCAGACGTACTAATTCCAGAAAATAAAGTATTACCACTTGATGGTACTTCAGTTACAGGTTTGCATCCAGCAATGGATAAAATGCAAGCAATGTACAATGATGGTAAAATGCATATACTTCAAAATGTAGGTTATCCGAATCAAAACTATTCACATTTTCGTTCTACAGATATCTGGTTAACAGGATCAGATTCTGATGAAGTTCTTGAAAGTGGATGGTTAGGAAGATACCTATCTGAAGAATGGCCAAATTATCCAAATGGATTTCCAAATGAAGATATGGAAGACCCGTTAGCGATTCAAATCGGTTCATTGGTATCTCCTGTATGTCAAGGACTTGCAGTAAATATGGGATTTGCAATTAGTAATCCAACTAATTACTATCAATTGCTTACGGGTACATACGATGACACACCAAATACGTGGGCAGGAAAAGAATTAGATTATTTGCGAACTGTTGCATACCAAACCAATGAGTATGCTCAAACTGTAAAAGCAGCTGCCGAGAGTGCTTCAAACCTTTCAACTAAATATCCGGATGGAAATAGACTTGCTGATCAACTTAAAATTGTTGCTCAACTAATTGCAGGTGGACTTAAAACACGTGTGTACATAGTTTCACAAGGTGGTTTTGATACCCATGCAAACCAGGTAGATCCTACAGGTGGAAACGAAACTGGTTACCATTCGTTCCTATTGGAAACGGTATCCGATGCAATTGATGCATTCCAAGATGATTTAGAACTATTAAATGTAGATGAACGAGTTATCGGAATGACCTTCAGTGAATTTGGAAGAAGAATTGTTGGAAACGCAAGTAATGGAACAGACCACGGTTCTGCAGCACCATTGTTTATGTTTGGAACTAAAGTAAAAAGTGGCATTTCAGGTAGCAATCCTACTATTCCTTCAAACGCAACCGTAAATAATAATTTAGCTATGGAAAATGATTTCCGTTCTATTTATTCAACCATTTTACAAAACTGGTTCTGTTTAGATGAAGCAACTTCTGATAGTGTACTGTTGCATGATTTTGAAGCAATGGATTTACTAGAATCTGCATGTAATACCAGCTCTGTTATGAGAGATAAAAGAGCTAAAGCCGGAGATGCATATGTTACTAACTATCCAAATCCATTTGGTAATTCAACAACAGTTAAATACCATTCTGAAGGAGGATTAGTGAACATAGAAATTATTGATATTCGAGGCAAAGTGGTTAAGGCATTAGTAAATGCAGACATTCCTAAAGGAAGTCATACCATCGAATTTGACGCAACTGGATTGCCTGCGGGAACATACTATTGTAAATATCAAAACGGATTCACAACTCAAACAAGAAGTTTACTTAAGGTTCGATAAATTCGGACCTTTTGTTACCAAATTTGTAACCTATTCCTACATTAAAAATAAATGGAGAAGATTCAAACACTTCTTCCGTTTGTAAGGGAATAGATATTCCTCCTTGCATAAGGAATTGTACTTTTTTACCAAAGCTTAATGATACCATAGGTTCACCGAAACCTCTGAAGTAAGCAGTGTCAATACCTGCATCATTATAGTTAAACGCAACTCCTGTCATACGAGCAGATATGGTAGCTTTGAAATTTTCGTTTAGATTTTTAAAAGAAATAGAAGGTTGAGCAAAAAGCTTGTAATATTCAGATATTTCTGATGGTCGAGAATAAAAAACGGAACCACCTCCAACATTTAACTCAAAAACATTGCTAGCAGTAAATTTATTGAAGTATCCAGCAACAGCGTTCACCTCTACAGCTTGAACCCCAAGATCGGTTATAGTGCCAATGGTAACTTCAGTAGTATGCAATCCATTAACTGCTATACCTACATTGAAATTATCACTAACGGCGTATCCCCCTTGAATATTAGTAGAGTATATTCCTTGCCGATATTTAACAGACCCTTCCCCTGCTGCTTCATTCTCAAAGACCATAGTAGAATTTGGGATATAAACTGGTGAACAAGAATAGGCAAATAAAGAGATTACACTAACGTAAAGAATAACTGTTAATTGAGATTTCATTAAACGAATATACCCTTTATCTTCTATTAGAAGGGAGATTCAAAATCATCAAAGACCAAGGCAACTTTGTCCTTGTCAGATAAAATTGGGTTGTTTATGCCCCAATCGATATTAAGTTTCGGTGAATTCCAGCGAACACATCCCTCAGAGTCCTTATTATAGTATTGTGTGCATTTATAAACGAAAATAGTATCGTCTTGTAATGTTAAGAATCCATGAGCAAATCCAGGAGGAACCCAAAGCATTAGTTTATTCTCTTCATTGAGCTCAATTTTAAAATGTTGCCCATAAGTCTCCGAATCTTTTCTAATATCCACAACAACATCGATAACAGCACCACTTAAAACTCTAACTAATTTCCCTTGTTCATACGGTGGTTCTTGAAAATGAAGTCCGCGTAAAATGTTCTTCTTGCTCATCGACTGATTGTCTTGAATAAATTCAAGATTTACTCCTGCTTCACCTAAAACGTCTTTTCGAAAACTTTCAAAAAAATAACCTCGGTGATCACCAAAAACTTGAGGTTCTAAAACCAATAAATCTTTTATACCTGTTTGTATTACTTTCACAATTCTTTGCAATTGTATAAAAACTTCCCAATTTGTGAAAAATTAGTTATTCCTTATTCTAAAATTCACTGTGAATTTAACGTTCTTTGGTGATTCAAACAATTTGAAATAAATGTCAGAACCGCTATACCTACACTCATTAAACAAAGAACAAAAAGCAGCTGTTTTACAAACAGAAGGCCCTGTAATGATAATTGCAGGTGCCGGTTCAGGTAAAACTCGAGTTTTGACATACCGAATAGCTCATTTAATAGCAACCGGGGTAGATTCTTTTAACATTTTAGCATTAACCTTTACTAACAAAGCAAGTAAAGAGATGAGGGCTAGAATTGAATCTGTTGTTGGTTTAGAAGCCCGTAATATTTGGATGGGGACATTTCACTCAGTTTTTGCAAAAATATTGAGAATTGAAGCTGAGAAAATTGGATACCCTAGCAATTTTACCATCTATGATTCGGATGACAGTAAGAGTTTGATTAAGACCATAGTAAAAGAGTTTAATCTAGATGACAAAGTATATAAACCCAATTATGTGTTATCCAGAATTAGTAATGCTAAGAATAATCTAATCCAAGCTCATGTCTACAAAAAATCAAGTGAATTATTAGCATTTGACGACACCACCGGTCGCGGTAAAATTCATGAGATATATACCGAATATGCTAGACGTTGCTTCAAAGCAGGTGCGATGGATTTTGATGATTTACTTTTGAATACGTTCAAACTGCTTAATAATTTTCCGGATGCACTAAACAAATACCAGCATAAGTTCAAATACATAATGGTTGATGAGTATCAAGATACAAATCATTGCCAGTATATGATAATCAAAAAGTTAGCAAGTGTTTTTGAAAATATTTGTGTAGTTGGTGATGATGCTCAAAGTATCTATTCATTTAGAGGTGCAACAATTAGAAACATTCTCAATTTTGAAAACGACTACCCCGACCTTAATGTCTACAAGCTAGAGCAGAACTATAGATCTTCAGAAACAATTGTAAACGCAGCAAATAGCCTAATAGCTAAAAATAAGGACCAATTGGAAAAGAAGGTTTGGACCGATAATCAATTGGGAACGAAAATTAAAGTCTTTCGTGCTGTTACTGATAATGAAGAGGGTAAAATAATAGCTCAGAACATCTTTGAATCAAAGATGAATGAACAGAAGAATAACAGCGATTATGCTATACTTTATAGAACCAATTCACAATCTAGAAGTCTTGAGGAAGCTTTAAGAAAATTAAATATTCCATACCGTATTTATGGCGGCATGAGTTTCTATCAACGAAAAGAAGTTAAAGACCTAATTGCATATCTCCGTTTAGTTATAAATCATAACGACGAGGAAGCTCTAAAAAGAATTATTAATTATCCAGCTAGGGGAATTGGAAAAACATCTATGGAGCGAGTTTTGGTTTTAGCATCAGAAACAGATCAAACGATGTGGGAAGTTATATCTTCTGCTCACCAATATCCCATTCTCAAAGCGAGTATCCCAAAGTTCCGTGATTTTGTGAATATGATTAAGAGTTTTGCTATTACCAAAGATACACAGAATGCCTACGATGTTGCTATGAATATATCTAGAGCTACTCTCCTACTCAAAACATTGAATGAAGATAAGACCATCGAAGGCATAAACAAATACGAAAACATTGTTGAGTTGCTTAATGGTATTAAAGAGTTTGTTGAAGATGATACCAATGAAAGCGAAAAAGATTTAGGTAGCTATCTGCAAGACATTGCATTGCTTACCGATGCAGATAGAAATGATGATGACAACGATAAAGTTTCCTTAATGACCATTCATCAATCCAAAGGACTAGAATTTAAAAATGTTTTTGTATCGGGATTAGAAGAAAATCTGTTCCCTTCTCAAATGTCTCTAGGTAGCAGAAGTGATTTAGAAGAAGAACGAAGATTGTTCTATGTTGCAATTACACGAGCGGAAGAAAGCCTAACACTTTCTTTTGCAACTTCACGATTTAGATTTGGCACCCTTCTACCTTCTGAACCTAGCAGATTTATTGACGAAATTGACAATGAGTACCTCCAAATGGAGAGAAAGAACGTAAGACAAAACACCAATCCATTAAGACATTTAGAACGCAAATCAACCAACACAACTCCATCCAATAGTCTTAAAAAAACAATTGAGAGACAAAAAAGACCTTCCATGTTAAGACCTCCTGCAATTACAGACTTCGAAGCAGAAGATATGCAAGGAATATCAGAAGGAATGCAAGTTGAACATCAGCGATTTGGTAAAGGAAAGGTTACCAAATTAGAAGGCAAAAATGGACCTGAAAAAGCAACAATTGACTTTCTAGAATTTGGTGAGAAAACACTTGTCTTAAAATTTGCGAAGCTTAGAAGAGTATAATATGTTGGAAAACTGAACGTAATCTAACATTGCGTTGAAAAATATGGCATTTTTTTGTATATTTTTGCAATAACATTCTGACTATTATATGATTAATCGAATTAAGCATGTTGCTCACAACAACACTCCTCGGTGGGTTGTTTTGATGATTGATGTGCTACTAGCCATTCTCTCATTTGCCATAGCTTGCATTGTTATTTTAACTTTTCACAATGGGCATTTTACTGTAAAGAGTTTTGCGTATCCACTATCGCTAGTTTTAGTTTTTAGATTAGCATCTTTCCTACTAACAAAATCATATACAGGAATTATAAAGTATACTAGTACTCAAGATGCCATACGAATTTTCTTTGCTGTAGCCATAAGCACGCTTGGGATAGCAATGGTTGATGGTCTGTTTTTCTATTCTCTCGATGAACACTTAATCAATCCTACTATAATAATTATAGACGCACTCATTTTAGTGTTTTTTCTCTCTGCCTTTCGTTTAGGATTTAAACTTTTGTATAGTCAGTATGCACCATCCAATGCATTTAGAACTAAACAATTGATAGTTTACGGAGCAGGAGAAGCTGGAGTGCTGGTAAAACGTTCGGTAGAAAGAGACAACCGCTCAAATAAGAAAGTAATTGCATTTTTAGATGACAACCATAAGCTACATGGTAAGTCTGTTGAAGGTGTTAAAATTTATTCTTCTGATATTGATTTGGACAACTTAATTCTTGAACATGATGATGTTGAATTGATTATTGCAATTAATCATCTTTCTTCTATTCGTAAAAAAAGAATAATTGAGAAATGCCTGCAAAACAATATAGAGGTTAAAACGATACCTCCTGTTGATGCTTGGATAAATGGAGAGTTTAATCCTAAGAGCATTAAGAATGTAAAAATTGAAGATTTATTAGAAAGGGTTCCTATAAAACTTAGTAAGGCAAAGATTAGTAAAGAACTTGAGAATCAAGTAATCCTTGTTACCGGTGCCGCAGGCTCCATTGGCAGTGAAATTGCTAGACAGTGCTTAGGATTTAATCCTAAAAAGCTAGTGTTGTTAGACCAAGCGGAAACCCCACTCTATGAACTTGAAAACAATTTAAAGGCATATGAGAATGTAGAAGTAGTAATTGGAAATGTTTGTAATCCATCACGAATGAGACGCGTTTTTGATTACTTCAAACCATCTTATGTTTTCCATGCTGCTGCATATAAACATGTTCCTTTAATGGAAGACAACCCTTATGAAGCAATAAATACGAACGTTTTTGGAACCCAAAACATCGCCAATCTTGCAGTAGAATTTAAGGTCAAGAAATTTGTATTTGTAAGTACTGATAAGGCTGTAAACCCAACAAACATTATGGGTGCATCTAAGCGTATTGCAGAGATTTATGTTCAGTCATTGAATGCCAAACTAAAGTTAGAATCTGATGTTCATTCTAAATTTGTTACTACCCGATTTGGAAATGTATTAGGAAGCAATGGCTCTGTTATTCCTTTATTTAAAAGACAGATTGAAGCCGGAGGTCCAGTTACTGTAACTCATCCTCAAATTACGCGTTTCTTCATGACTATACCAGAAGCTTGCCAGTTGGTATTAGAAGCTGGTGTTATGGGTAGTGGCGGTGAGATATACATCTTTGACATGGGCGAGTCTGTTAAAATTGTTGACTTAGCTAGAAAAATGATAAAGCTTTCAGGATTTGAAGAAGGTAAGGATATAGAAATCAAATTCTCAGGTTTAAGACCAGGTGAAAAGCTTAAAGAAGAATTATTGAATGAGAGGGAAAATACAATTGGTACACACAACCCTAAGATTATGATAGCCAAAGTTCCTGAATACAATTACTTAGAAGTAAATAATATTATATCAGAATTATATACCCAAAAGGATCATCTAACTAATCGATCTCTTGTAAGAACAATGAAGAAAATTGTTCCAGAATATATAAGTAATAATTCTATATATGAAGAATTAGATAAGAAGCTTATCGACTCTTAATTGGCAGCAACCTTCTTCCAATCAATGGTTTTCTCTCCATGTTTAAGAAGATTTGCAACACGCTGCAATTCAATAGGAGCCCTATCCGACTCAAATCTCACACCAAACGTATCTCCTGGAGTAATTGAATAACGAAGAATTGTGGAAGGTAAATCAGAATATCCCGTTAAGTATTCTCCTTTGTATGATTCCCAATCTGAAGTTTGAACCACACCAATTAATGCACTCATAGAATCTGCAGGGAACTGGCCAGTATATCGACCTTGCTTTTCCATAAATCGAAGTGCTAATAGAGAAGATGATCCATCTCCTTTTGTTTCAATCTGATAAACTGGGCATTTGCCAAAACATTCTGTAGTTGCTAAAGAAACATACCAACTACTTGCCTGGCGTTTGCTTAATTTGGTTTTCGAACAACCAATTATTGTAGCAGCACACAAAGTTAGGAATAAGATTTTTTTCATTATCGAAGGTCTATTTCTATGACACCTGGCTTGTCTTTCGCATTAAACTTAAAGTAAGACTCGCTCATTGCAACGTTTGGTTCAAACTTAGTAATTACGTAAGTTGTGGTGATTCCATTCTTACTATGTACAGACATTTCTTTCACTTTATTAGCTAATTTGTCTATTCCAAGTTTAACTTTAAAATATGGCTTGTTTTTATCTGTAGGTGTAAGCTCAATAACATCTAATGTTTTAGTTCCATTAGATACTTGTCCTGCATGCTTATGAATAAAACCTTTCTCATAAATCGTAAATATCTCTGAAGGATTAATATCCATGGTTTTTGAATCAAACTTTGAAATTTGAACTTCATTGGCATCTTTTAGATAGGTCCAGATAGTTTTACCGTCGCAGTATATCTCTTGACCCGACATATTAACTCTAAATTTCTTACCCTTTTGATATAGGGTTCCACTTTGCTTAACACTTGTATTCGACTGTGTATTTTTAATGCTAATAGAAAATGAAGCTTTGATAGACTTATAGGTTTTATACGTCTTGCTAAGCTTGTTTAGAATTTGAGAACTTTTATTGTCCTGGGTACCTGAAATTGATGCTATAGGATTAATTAGCACAAGACTTAAGACGCTTATTAGTAAAAGTGATTTTTTCATTGTTAAATTTTTCTAATGTAAAGTGTTCAAAAACTGTTCCAAAGCATGTTCATCTGGAATTAGTACAGCTCTTGCTTTACTACCTTCAAATTGGCCTACAATATTAGCAGCTTCTAATTGATCTATCAAACGTCCTGCTCTATTATATCCAACTTTTAATCTTCTTTGTATTAAAGATGTACTGCCCTGTTGGTGTTGCACTACTATTCTAGCTGCATCTTCGAACAGTGCATCACGTTCTAATGGATTGAATTCATTAGAACCTCCATCTGATTCTTCACGTACTTCAGGTAAAATATGAGCGTCTGGATACCCTCTTTGATTTCCAATAAATGCCGTAATGGTGTCTACTTCTGGTGTATCTACAAAAGGACATTGAAGTCTAACAATTTCACTCCCAGTTGAATATAACATATCACCTTTACCAATTAATTGATCTGCACCATTTCCATCTAGAATTGTTCTTGAATCTATTTTACTAGAAACACGGAATGCCGCTCTTGCAGGGAAGTTTGCTTTGATAGTTCCTGTAATGATGTTAACAGATGGTCTTTGAGTAGCAAGAATTAGGTGAATACCTATGGCTCTTGCAAGCTGAGCTAACCTGCCAATTGGATGTTCAACTTCTTTACCAGCAGTCATTATCAAATCTGCAACCTCATCTACCACAACTACAATGTATGGTAAATAGCGGTGTCCTTCATTGGGATTGAGTTTTCTCTGTTTAAACTTTACATTGTATTCTTTGATATTTCGAACTAATGCAGCCTGCAATAACTTGTAACGCTCATCCATTTCCACACAAAGTGAATTTAGTGTATTAACAACCTGCTTGTTATCTGTAATTATGGCGTCGTTTTCACCCGGTAGTTTAGCAAGATAATGTCGCTCTATCATTTGATATAACGTTAGCTCCACTTTCTTTGGATCCACCATTACAAATTTTAATTCAGCAGGGTGTTTCTTGTATAGCAATGAGACAATAATTGCATTTAACCCTACCGATTTACCTTGCCCTGTTGCACCTGCCATAAGCAAGTGAGGCATTTTAGCTAAGTCTGCAACAAAAACCTCATTGGATATTGTTTTTCCTAAACAAACGGGTAATGCATAATCTGAATTTTGATATTTTGGACTACTTATTACAGAGTGCATGCTTACAATCTCTGGTTTCTTGTTGGGAACTTCAATTCCAATTGTACCTTTCCCAGGTATCGGTGCAATAATTCGAATACCCAAGGCAGCCAGACTTAGAGCTATATCATCTTCAAGATTCTTAATTTTTGAAATTCTAACCCCTTTTTCAGGTACAATTTCAAACAATGTTACCGTAGGACCAATGGTTGCTTTGATTTGAGAAATTCCAATTTTGTAATTGTTCAAAGTTTGAACAATCATGTTCTTACTTTTCTCTAAATCTTCTTTTGTTACTTCTGTTTTTCCTTTGTCTCCATATTGATTTAAGAAGTCAACTTCCGGAAACTTGAAGTCTCTGAGGTCTAAACGAGGATCAAATGGTTCATCAATTCCATAATGTTCTTTACCATCCTTTTTGGTAATCTGTTCTTCTTCAACCTGTGCCTCTTCAATTTCTAATTCAAGACCTTCTTCTACTTCATCTGCAACTTCAGGTTCAATTGGTGCTTTGATTTTAATTTCATCTTCAACTATATCTGGAATTTCCTCTTCTTCTAAGTTAAATTCAATATTGTCTTTTTCGAATAATGATTCTTCACTCCCAACTGTTACTCCATTCTCCATAACTTCACTAATATCTTCTCCATTTGTGCTCTTTCTCAACTTCAACACTTTCTTGTTTTTGATACTTTCAAGAACATCGATACTAAACGCAACATAAAGGAAGAATATAGTTACTAGACTTAATACCAACACAATCCCAATGGTCCCAATCAGTGACTTTGAGAATACAAAGACACCATACCCAAGGAGTCCACTTAGCAAAGGATTGCTGGCGTTAAACAACAATGCACAAACTAGCGAAACCCATATCGCCGTTACTAACAGCTTACTTACTGTTTTCGGTTTAACTACAAATGCGTTATGAAAGTAGAGATTAAAACCGAGGATAAAGAAGATTGGATATAGAAAAAAAGCACCTATTCCAAAACCGTTATAAATAAAGAAATGTGCAAAGAAAGCACCAATCTTGCCCATAAAATTCTTTGGAGTATTGGCAGTGAAATCAAATAAGAATTCTTTAATCCCTGCATTAAGAATGCTTTGATCCGCACGCCACGAAAACATATAGCTAATGGAGGACAAGAAAACAAAAACAGAAAAAAGTAGAATTACCCCTCCTATTATCTTATTCCTAAGCGTATAATCCTTTACCTCTTTTGTCTTTTTCCTGGTTTTTTTCTTCCCCGATTTCTTGCCAAATAATTTCATGAATTATTAAACTTCGAAAATAAATTTTTGAAAGTAATATCATCTGAGGTTTTTTAAACATTAACTAAGTTGTGTACTAT
>JABDQY010000030.1 GCA_013042025.1 Bacteroidia bacterium | reverse complement strand
GCACTGGGTGCTGTTGACCTTAGAGATGCACTAGCTTATGAAAGCAATGTGCGAATGTCTCGTGATAACGCCTTAGGATCCTCTGGGATGTCTCTTATGGGAATTAGCGGAGATAATGTAAAGTTCTTGGTTGACGGAGTACCTGTAATAGGTAGAATGTTTAATCAGCTTGATCTAGAACAATTTAATCTCGAAAATGCTAAACAGATTGAGGTAATCAAAGGGCCGATGTCTGTAATATATGGATCAAACGCATTGGCTGGTACAATTAATATTGTTACTTCAAATACCAGTAAGAAACCGCGATTTAATATAAGTGCAAATTATGAATCTGACGGTCAATACAATTTGACAGGAACAGCATCTAAAGCGTTTGGAAATAACTACTTCACATTAAGTGGAGGAAGAATGTTTTTTGATGGGTGGAGCAGGGAGAACTTAGATAGAACTTATGATTGGATACCTAAAGAACAATACACAGGACGCTTGCAATACACTTATAAGAAGAAAGATGCTCGAATAAGTGTAAGAAGCGAATTCCTTCGTTCTTTACTTATAGATAGAGGTACCCCAATTTTACCATACGAAGAAACTGCTGTTGATCAAAAATATAAGAACAAGCGATTTGACAATAGTTTGAGTTATCAAAACAAAATAGGAGAGTCTACTATTCAGATGATAATAAGTAATAATTACTTCAACCGCATTAAGAATAAGTATTATAAAGACCTTGTTAGCTTAAATGAAATTCTAATTCCAATTGAAACGGAACAAGATACTCAAACATTTAATGCATCGGTTTTCAGAACTATCTATGGATTTGATAAAAAGGGAATTGAAACGTTAATCGGGTTTGATGGGAACCACGAATTAGGAACTGGAAATAGAATTAAAGACGGTTCTCAATCTCAATTGGATTTGGCCCTATTTGCAAGTGCAGAGAAGCAGGTAACAAGCTATTTCTTAGCACGAGCGGGTGTTCGATATGCATACAACTCTGCATATGAATCACCACTTCTTTATTCTGTTCAAACTAAGTTTAACCTACGTAAGTCTCAACTTATAAAGTTTGCTTATGGCAAAGGCTTTAGAGCTCCTTCATTAAAAGAGCTTTACTTAGACTTTAGTGATAGTAGACATGAGGTATTTGGTGATAGTAGTTTAATGAGTGAGACTTCTCATTCATTTACCTCATCGTATACCAAGTATTTTAAAGTTAAAAAAGTTGAATTTGTTTCCAATTTGGATGGATTTTTTAACCATATAAATAACAAAATAGAATTACTTGTAACAGGGCCAACAAGTGCTCGTTACGGTAATATTGGCGTTTATGAATCGGTTGGAGGTGAGTTTAGTCAGAAGGTAAAGTACAAGAATTTAAGACTGAATTTGAATTTTAGTTACATCGGAATATTCAATGGTGTAAAAGAAGAAACAAGAAATTATAATTTCTCTCCACAAGTGGTAGTTCAACCAAGCTACACTATTGAAAAAACCAAAACCACATTCAATGTATTTTTCAACTACATTGGAAAAATATCACGGGTTTTTTCAGACACAGCAAGTAACACAACATCAATCCAAGAACAGGATGCGTATTCCATGATGGATTTTACAGTAAGTCAGCCATTTTTCAAGAAAAAGTTACGGTTAACCGTTGGTACGAGAAACTTATTTGGAGTAGTAAATATTAACTCACAAACTACTGAGGTTGGAGCTCACACTCCTTCTACCACATATGTTTCAATTAGTCCAGGACGTACAATATTTGCCAGCATTAAGTATGAATTTAAAAAGTAAGTTAGTAATCATCATATCGTTGTTTTTTGCAGCATGTTTTTCCAAGGAAGATCCTATCGAGCCGAAACTTAGATTAAACCAATCAGTTGAGCTAGATGCTGGAGAGAGTAGAACTGAGATTAATTTCTACTCGTTGGAAAGAGATGAATTAGTAGGAAAAGCTAATCCAGAAGATTGGGATTTATATATTACTCCTTCTAAAATACAGATTAACTATTTTAGAAGTATTCGAGTGGCACCTTTTGCCAAAGAATGGCACAATCAGTTAGATACAGTTGGTTTAGCATTTAGCTATCTTACTGATAAAAATCCGAATCGCATGTGGGAAATCGACTTGGATTCAACATATGTATTGGATATGGGATTTGATTCTGAATTTAAACCGATGGGTATAATTAAATTAAAGGTATCAAAAGTGGGTAGTGATTATAAAATTCAATATGGTCCGATAGAGTCTGCATTTGAATTGGTTGAAACAGTATCTGGAACAGATTTCTATTACCATATTAATGACAAAGTGAAAGCAGATGTTCCCACAGAAAGTGAATATGATGTTGCATTTGGAAAATACACAGAGTTTGTTGTTATAGGTGAAGAGGAAGCAGATTACTTGGTTTTGGGTGCTTTATTGGGAAGTGCATCAGCCATTCCAACAACCATACCTTTTGATGAGATTACAACGCTTGATATTGATACTGCTAGTTTTAATAAGAACAAGAAAAATGCGATAGGTTGGGATTGGAAAGCGTATAGTCTTGACAAAGGAGCATATGAAATTGATCAAGACAAATCTTATTTGATAAAAACAGATGCTGGTTTTAAATACAAGCTTAGATTTGTGAACTTTTACAACAATAAGGGTGTATCGGGACATCCAACATTTGAGTATAAACTCTTATAAAAACAGATTTAATGAATAAAACAATCGTATTACTACTAGGGATTTTAGCATTTGTAGTTTCGTGTAATTCTTCGTCTAAAGAAACTGAAGATGGCTATTCTGGAGCAACTAAATGGGTAGATTCCATTCACTACAGTCAAGAAAAACATTTAGCTAATATCAAACAAATTACTTTTGGAGGGGATAATGCAGAAGCGTATTTCAGTTTTGATGGTACCAAGCTTGTCTTTCAAGCAAAAAATCCTGCGT
The DNA here is from genome assembly GCA_013042025.1 of Bacteroidia bacterium. Classification (GTDB taxonomy): domain Bacteria; phylum Bacteroidota; class Bacteroidia; order NS11-12g; family UBA9320; genus UBA9320. Next base: position 2,759 of record JABDQY010000030.1, on the reverse strand, counting down.
GGAATGCTCCTTGTGACCAGATATATGTAACTGGGATTGATGAAACTTGGGAAGATAGTATCCCACAATTGGTAAGCACAGGTAAAGGGAGAACAACCTGCAGTTATTTCATGCCTGGAGATAGTGCGATTATTTATGCGAGCACACATGAAGGTGATGAAGCATGTCCCCCAGAACCACCACATGGAGAAAAATATGTTTGGCCTGTTTATCCTGATTTTGAAATCTATGTTGCAGATTTAAAAGGGAATATTGTACAAAAACTAACGAATAGAGAAGGATATGATGCAGAGGCAACGGTTTCTCCAAACGGTGATAAGATTGTATTTACAAGTACAAGAACTGGAGATTTAGAACTGTTTACAATGAATATTGATGGGAGTGATGTAAAACAGGTTACTTCGGAATTGGGATATGATGGAGGAGCTTTCTTTTCTCCAGATGGAACTAAATTAATCTTTAGATCTTCGAGACCCAAAACGGAAGCAGAAATTATGGAATACAAAGATTTACTCGCTCAAAACTTAGTTCAGCCAACTGAAATGGAGTTGTATGTATGCAATGTAGATGGCTCTGACTTAAGAAAGATTACAGATTTGGGCAACGCAAATTGGGCACCGTTTTTTCACCCAAGCGGAGAGAAGTTATTGTTTTGTTCAAATCATAAAAGTAGCAAAGAAGGAGGGAGGCCTCAATTCAATCTTTTCATGATAAATCTCGACGGAAGTGGATTGGAGCAAATCACTTTTGATAGCGTGTTTGACAGTTTTCCAATGTTTTCTCCAGATGGAACTAAACTGGTTTTCTCAAGTAATAGAAATAATGGTGGAACGCACGAAACCAATATGTTTATTGCAGATTGGGTAGAGTAAGGATTCTTTTATTTTTTTACGCTACATCACCTTGAAAATAGGTTAAATTCAAAAGGTCATTTTAAAAATTTAGTTATTGAGTAGTGGGAGGGAAAAAGTATGCTGGCGGAAGTGCGATTGCGATGATTTTGAGGGCAAAGGGGAGAGAGACTGGCGTGACTTCTCAAAATGCAGCCGTTCATACTTTTAAGTTTTTGCAATACTTTTTTGAAAAAGTATGAGAGAAGAAATACTTAATTCTTTCACTTTTTGCCTTGACGCAAAAAGTTACAAAAAAGTCAAGGCTTACTACTTTTTTGAAAAACACTACGCACAGAAACATCCCCGCAATCAGAGCCATTGCATTCGCTGATTTGCTTAGCACAGTCCTTCGCTTATTTTCAATGCCATTGTTTTGATGCAAAAAACTAGAATGCCGATAACCTCACAACTTAGTTTAGTCATTAACTAAAAATAAAAATGAGCGTAGGGCCGACAGAAATGCGGGCCATGCGATGGCGTGAATGATAGAGACTCTACAAAATCAGCAAAAGTGCTTGCATCATTTGCTTTAGATTTTTCAGGTTCTAGCAGAGAGCTGAGAAGCATATTTCTGTCTAGCTTTTTTGTTCCTTTTTCAGCAATGGAAAAAGTACGAAAGGAAAATCATTTGAGATTGTATTCTTATCCTTTTTGTCATGACACAAAAAGAAAGAAAAAAGTCAAGACTTCTTGAATTAACCAACATTTTACTACGGTTCTTCCGCTAAAAAATAAAAGGTGCTTCTTCAGGCTTGCTATCTAACTTCAACGTAATCGGAGTTTCATTCCACAGAAATACTATTTGCAATAAACTGCACTGCTTATTTTTATACGCTCCTTCACCTTGAAAAAGGGTTTAATTCAAAAGGTCGCTTTTAGAAATTTTGTCGTTACCAAGCGTGTGAGTAAAAGTATGCTGGCGGAAGTGCGATTGCGATGATTTTGAGGGCAAAGGGGAGAGAGACTGGCGTGACTTCTCAAAATGCAGCCCTTCATACTTTTAAGTTTTTGCAATACTTTTTTAAAAAAGTATGAGAGAAATATTTAATCCACTTTTTGTCATAACACGAAATTAGAATCAAGCTTGCTTGAATTTACCTCCATTATTCTACGACTCCTCCACTAAAAAAATAAATGGTGCTTGAGCAGGTTTGCAATCAAGTAGATTGATTCATTAAACAATTATTTGTCTACTCTTTTAGGTTATTTGAAATAGGTGTTAAACGTCGCGAAAGAAGTTTTAATATCTGCTAAATGTTTCTGTGCTTCTTTCAAATCTTCTGATTTATTATAGGTGTCGGCGAGTTCTAAAAAGGGAAGAAGCCATTTATGCAATTCATCATGAGCTTGTCCAGTCATTGTGCAATTGCTTGTTAACTTTTCAAGATTTGAATCGATGGATTCAGCCAGTTTTTCATGATCTGAAAGTTCAGTTCCTTCAAATGAACTAACATCAGTTTCAATTTGTTGAATGTAAGCCATCATTTCTGAAACCACTATCCATTGCTTTCCCTCGTTCAATTGGATAGCTTCTGAGTTACCGTGAGTATGCTTTTCTGATTTGTTGCAAGCAGTTATAAATATGCTCGCTAATAACAGAATAATTATGGATTTGTTTTTCATTTTCATTTTTGTTTAGCGATGTTGTTAGATCTTTAAGAACAGCATCAATGCGATTATAACCAAAAGGTGAATTGCAAATAGAAGTGCTCCAAAAATCACGCCTTTTTTACCCGAAGATAATAACGTCTTAAAGCTTACCTTTAAACCGATAGCTGCCATAGCCATAGCAAGTAAGAATGTACTTGCAAATTTGAGGGTGGTTTTCAATTCTGAAAGAAATGGTAAGAAAGATGCCAGCAGGGA
>JABDQY010000239.1 GCA_013042025.1 Bacteroidia bacterium | reverse complement strand
ATATGAATGTATGCGTCTTTTGGAATTTGATCACCTTTCAATTCTAGTGGAATATCGATGTTCTGATTCTGAACCGCTTCAACATTATGGAGGTTTGTAATAAAATCAAAAGGAGCCTCAATTTCATAGTGCTTATTAAATTTTACTAATCGTTCTGAACTTTTCTTAAAGCCAGGACTAACAATGAGCACAAATAGTAAAGCTAACGCAGGAAGCAGAGCAAATTTGACATATTTATAGTTCTTCTTAAAAGAAATTGCTCGGGTAAATGGGATTGGTTTAAGCTCTTTAGTTTTTTGTTCAATGCTTGCTATTATGAGACTATTTTGAGGTGCATTAGATGCTTCATTTTGAAGTTGAAGCGTGTTTAAAAGCTTATCCTTTACTTCAGGAAAGTGATTTCCAACTAACAGTGAAGCATCTCTAATACCAAACTTTCGATTTACATTAATCAATCCTAAAACTGGTCGTAAGACATACCAAAAAAGGACACCAAAGCATAAAAGTATATAGGATATGAATATTGTAGTTCGTGTGGTCGTAGAGAATCGTCCAAAGTATTCAGCAAAACTCAAAAAAAAGAATCCCGCAAGTAACAATGATATACCAAGAATAACCCCTCTTAGCAGTTGGTTCTGATAGTACTTTTTTATAAAGTTTTCTAGTTTAGATATTAATGTATGTTGAGATAGACTCACTGCTACAAGTATACAACGCAAAGATGATTTATTTGTTGCTTTGTTCTAATGCATTTTGAGCTTCCTGAAATGTTACAATTTTATGATCAATTCTTCCTACTAAAAATGCATTATCAATTCCCATTTGTTTCAAATCATTTTCAAACATCATGGCTTTCTTAAATGATCTGAATCTTCCTAGCAACAGTTTGGTTTTTGAATCATGTTTTTCTTGTCTTAGAAATGCTAAATTCTGAAGATATGTATCCAAATCGAAACTACTAAAAGAGCCTAATTGAACTTCGAAAAATATACCAGAAGGAGGATTGTGATTCTCACTTAAAAGTTCATTGTCTTTCTGAAGCTTAAGAAGCATGTTTGCTAAGGAGTCGTTCATCACTTTCTGGTTTTCAAGCTTTGTGCTTGTTTGTAGTAAGTTATCCCTTAACGTCTCCACTTCTGAAATCTGTTTTGACTGTTTTATTAGTCTATATTGTACGATAGCTCCCCAGCCAAAAGACAATAGCGTTATAACGGACAGAATTGCAATTAATAAACGTGGTTTTCGCTTTCCATATTCTACTCTGTTCTCAACATAGTCGGATACAGGTTTTGAATGAATTGTACCATCGATTTTGAACGAATCGTTTTTATTTGGTTTATTTACATTCGATGCCATTATTCAAGAGTGTGTAAAATTAATGAATAGGGCAATAATTCAACTTTTATTTAGGTTATTTTCGTACACATTAATATGAAGTTTTTAAAATTTTTAATTTTTATCCCAATTCTTTTAGCTGCAACACCTCAAGCTTCTGAAACTAAAACAGAAGTCAATTGGACCGATTTCAATACTGGGTTTCAGCAAGCACAGGATGAAGGTAAGGTTGCTGTAATTGACTGTTACACTGACTGGTGTGGATGGTGCAAGAAAATGGACAAGAACACGTTTGCAGTAGATAGTATTGCAAAGCGATTGAATAAAGACTACATATCAATAAAGTTTAATCCTGAAAAACCAGGTACTTATTATACAGGAAGTGATACCTTAAACGGGAAGCAGTTGTTGCTTGCACTTTCTAACAATAAACCGGGTGGCTATCCAACTACATTCTTCTTTGTACCTCAAACAAATCAAATGTTTCAGGTGCCTGGTTATATGGATGCCAAAAAATTTGATGAGATGCTTGACAATGTTGAGCGATATCAAAAAGCCAAAACATTAAAAACTAGATAACTAATTGGGACGGAATAGAAAGAACAGACAAGTGCTGTTCGAAAACGTAGAGCTTCTCGCCGGAGGTGGTGAAGGTCATGCTATTGCTAGAATTGACAACAAAGTAGTATTTGTGAAATACGGTGCTCCTGGAGATGTAGTTGATATACGCATCATTGGACGCAAAAAAAAGTATAGTCTAGCAAAAATCACTAAAATTCATACTGCGTCAGAAGTGCGAACCGATTCATTTTGCAAACATTATGAATTATGTGGTGGATGCAGATGGCAGCATATAGATTACAGTGCTCAACTCAATCTTAAAAATCAATGGACTTTAGATTGTCTGCAACGAATAGGCAAAGTTGAAGTACCGGAGATTCTTCCAATAGTTGGAGCGGATAAGCAGCAGTTTTATCGGAATAAGATGGAATACACATTTTCCAATAAACGGTGGTTGTACGAAGGGGAGGATGCTCGTGAAATGGATCACACTAATGCATTAGGATTTCATGCTCCTGGCAGGTTTGATAAAGTGATAGCTATCGAGAAATGTTGGTTGCAGGATGATGCTGGAAACGACATAAGAAACTTTGTGAGTTCATTTTGTATTGAAAATGGATATACATTCTACGATTTAAAAGAACATACAGGTTTGATGCGTAATCTGATGTTAAGAAATTCAACTGATGGAGGTTGGATGATTAATGTGATTTTTGCTAAAGATGAACCAAGTAAAATTCAAAAGTTACTTGATGCAATTCAAGAAGAATTTAACCCAACAGCATTAAACTATTCCATTAATACTAAGTTAAATGATAGCCTATATGATTTAGAGTTTATATCGCATAGTGGCAGTTTTGAGATTACCGAAAAGTTGAATGGACTTTCTTTTAAAATATCACCTAAGTCATTTTTTCAAACCAATACTAACCAAGCGGAGAAGTTATATGATGTCGCCTTAGATTTTGCGAATATTCAATCTTCGGATGTCGTATATGATTTGTATTGTGGTACAGGTACCATAACTTGTATTGCAGCCAAACAAGCTAAGAATGCAATAGGAGTAGAGATTGTACCTGAAGCGATTGTAGCAGCCAATGAAAATGCGAAGTTGAATGAGATTGATAATGTTCATTTTGAAGTGGGAGATATGAAGGATGTGTTTAATGAATCATTTTATAAGGCTCACGGGAAACCAGATATTATCATTACAGATCCTCCACGTAGTGGGATGCATCCAAAAGTTGTCCAATATCTGTTGGAAATAGAATGCCCTAAAATTGTCTATGTGAGTTGCAATCCAGCAACCCAGGCTCGAGATTTAGAAGTTCTTTCCACAAAATATGATGTTTTAAAAACTAGAGCGGTAGATATGTTCCCCCAAACACATCATGTTGAAAATGTAGTAGTGTTGGAATTGAAGTAAGCTTACAATTCTATATTGAACGTTTCATGAATAGCAACATATTCTTCACTGTTCATGCATTTATAAACAACATTGCCAATTTCTCCATAACTTCCATTCTTCCCGTCATCTCCATGCGGGCCTCTTGTTCTAATGATTAATGATAGCAATCCTAAGATAGGTGTTTCGCTATTGTCTTCGATGCCGTCTTTACCACCTCTTCCTCCACTGCCTCCTTCTCCTGGGCTTCCTCCAATGGATTTGCCATAAATGATTCGTTTTGCAACATCTGGGTGAAGATCATGATAAATAATAATATTTCCGCCATTTCCACCATCGCCACCTCTGCCGCCATTTCCGCCTTGGCCGCCGTTGCCAGCATCATATTCTTCAGTAGCATGACTACCTTGTCCTCCTTCTCCGCCATTTCCACCGTCTCCACCCTCGCCACCTTTGGATGTTATTGTTACACTGCCATGGTGGTCTATGATGTATTTCTTTTGCCTATTGTCTTGAATTAACCAACAAAGCAAGTAGCCGTCTTTTTCAGCCAAGTAAGCAAATACATCATTTGGCTGCTGCCCAAATCCACCATCCCAGCCATTTTCGCCAGGATATCCTTCGTATCCGTCATCACCTGATGTGCCTGAATTGCCATCTTCTCCATTTTTTCCATAAGCCCCAATTTTTTCTATTTTTATAGGAGTGCTATAATCCGTTCTTAAACAGATTTCTTGACTGATTTGGTTGGAGGTTAGTTTTATAGGAATATCATGGTCCAATTCACTCCATTGAGGATGATAGTATAAAAACAAATCGTTTTGAGCCACTTCTCGAGGAGCATGGATAGTTATTTCACTTGATGAAAAACCAGGGTATTCGGTGTCTGAAGACAATAGGTATGTTTTGCTATTGGAGAAGTATCCATAGATTCTTAAGTAGTTGTCTTTGTATGCTTGTAGTTTGCGGTTAACCAGAGTTAAACTATCTAATTCTGGAAATTCAATGGAGTGTATGTACGAGTAGTTTTTTCGCTTATATCTGATTTTAATGATAAAGTCTACTTTGTGATTGTTTTCTCTAATCTTACGATGGTCAACAAAAAATACACCATCGTCTATTTTAGTAATTTGGTTGGATTGAACTTCAATGTTCTTCCAAGAAAATGTGCCATTTAAATATCCCTTGGTTTCAATTATTTTTTGATTGGATAAGAATAGTTGAATTCCAAACTGAAAGCTATTATTCTCCACTTTATCACTGGGATCTACAATAAATCGAATGTCATCAACGGTTTTTGCGGAATACAATGAACTTGATAAAGAAAGAAATACTAGGAGGAGGGGAATGGGTAGTTTCATAGCACTACTAATTCAAATTGAGTGCCATATGAGATTTTATAATTCTAATATTAATTCGTAGTCATCCATAATGAAACCATTGCCTATATCAAAAACTACTTTTCTGTTAGTATAAAATCCCATTCTTTGGTACGCAGTAATACTGTCTGTGTTGTATTTGTTTACTGTTAATCGTATTTGGTTACATGATGCTTCCCTCGCCTTATTTTTAATAAAGTTCATCAATAGTGTTCCATAGCCTTTTCCTCGCTGTGACAGTAGAAGATAAATTTTACTTAAGAATAAAGACGCTTCTTCTTTACGATATGAACAGTAACCGACTGGGTGCTCCGAAGTTAAAATGAAGTATTGAGTTCCTTCGCTAATTTGTTCTTGTATTGCAAGTTGCGACTGAAATTTATCGAGCATGTAACGAACCTGCTCTTTGCCAATTATCGGCGTGTAATGTTGGGACCATATCTGATCTGCTAAAAGAACAACTGAAGCAATTTCTTCTTCAGAAATGACAGGATTTATGGATGTTTTACTCAACCGCGAAATTGTATCCGATTCCAAAACTAACAGGCATGTAAAATCCTTGATACTTGCCGTCTCGGTATAAACTGAAGAATGGATTCCCGTTATAATATAAATCTTCTTTAATCCACAGAGGATCACTTGCAGTAATTTCGGATGGTTTAACGCTAACATTACTCCATCCCATGCCAACTCCTACATCAAAGAATAGTTTTTCACCTAACTTAGTTTGGGCTCCCAGTAAAAAGTAAATTCCGGTGCGAATTCGTTCGTACTCTGTGTCAACTTCTTTATTCCCTGAGCCAATATTAGAATAATACTGATCCAAATGACTAAAGTTGGAATAACCACCATCTAATCCTACACCCAGGTAAAATCCTTCTGCTGAAAGGCGAGCCCTGTTTTTTCTTCTTTGATAAAATCGAAGTTCTGCTCCACCCTCAACTCCATAATTCATGTCAATATGGTTTAAACTATTAAATGGTACAGTGAGGTTAAATTGAATAGTTGGGAAGTTGTTTTCATTCGCTTTCATTGGTGAGAACTCATAAGCTAAATGAACTTTTTGTACACCTATACCCATAAGGTTGAGTGCGTCAAATTTTAAAATATTGTAA
>JABDQY010000238.1 GCA_013042025.1 Bacteroidia bacterium | reverse complement strand
CAATTGCAGCATGCATTGGTGCTGGAGTGTTGGGGTATTATGCAATCTCGGCAAAAGCATACTATGAAGCAGATTTAACATTTGTCGTCAAATCTAAAAATAGTGGCGGTGGAGGACTAGATAATATATTGGGTCAATTAGGTTGGGGAGCTAACGGCGGTAATGCCAATCTTACCAAAGTAAAATCGGTTGCTTTCTCCAAAAGTGTTTTAAAAGATGCTCTATATGATTCAGCTTATATAAACAATCATCGTGATTTACTTGCAAATCATGTTGCAGAAATCTACGGCTTTAAAGAACAGTGGACGGAGTCAAACAAGTTATTGAAGTTTAGCAAGTTTGAAGTTGATCAACAATACAACGACTCGAATGTAACTCAAAATGTAGCCTTTAATAGTGTGCTAAACTTGGTTAGAGGTAGTATGAGGAATGATGGAGTTTTGGCAATTGAGACAAATGAAGCTACGGATATGATGAGCTTTAAATTGCGTAGTTTAAATGAAGAACTATCATATAATCTTAGCAATAGCATTTTCAATAGCCTAAATGAATTTTACCTGCACGATGAGGTATCCAATACACAAAACACAATTGCAAGTCTTCGAAAAGAGACCGATTCTGTTGGTAGATTATTGAAATCGAAGGAATATCAATTGGCAAATGCTCAAGACAGAAACTATGGTATCATTTTACGTAAGAATCAAGTGAACCAAGAAGAGATAAGAAGAGATATAAATGTGCTTACAGGAGTATATGCTCAAATGCGTCAAAATTTAGAACTACGCCAGTTCGGTTTAATGACCAATTCATCAATTTTTGATGTACTTGAACATCCTGTTTTACCATTAAGCAAAAAACGAAAATCAATACCTGTTTATGCCATGGTAGGTTTTGGATTAGGTTTGGTTACGGCATTACTATTTCTAGTAGTTAGAAGATTCTTACTGGACGAATTAAAATAACAACATTGCAAAAAAAAGTACTTGTAACTGGAGCTGATGGATTCATTGGAAGTCATCTTACTGAATATTTAATTGAGGAAGGATATCAAGTTAAAGCGTTTGTGTTCTATAATTCCTTTAACAGTTGGGGATGGTTAGATACTTTACCAAAAGAGGCATTAAGCCAAATTGAAATATTTGCAGGAGACATTCGCGATCCAAATGGTGTACGCGAAGCGGTTAAAGGATGCGATATGATATTTCATTTAGCTGCGTTGATAGCAATTCCCTATTCATATCATTCACCAGATAGTTATATCGATACCAACGTAAAGGGTACATTAAATATACTTCAAGCAGCAAAAGATTTTGGAATAGAACGCGTTTTATGTACCTCAACTTCTGAGGTATATGGGACTGCAAAATTTGTGCCTATTACTGAGGAACATCCAAAGCAACCACAATCACCCTATTCAGCTTCTAAAATAGGAGCTGATAGTATTGCCGAATCTTTTTATCGGTCATTTAATCTTCCGGTTACAATTGTACGCCCATTCAATACGTTTGGTCCGAGACAATCGGCACGAGCATTTATACCAACTGTAATCACTCAACTACTTAGCGGAAAGAAACAAATTAAGATGGGCGATTTAAGTCCAACACGAGATTTGTTGTATGTAAAAGACACGGTACGAGGATTTGATGCGATTGCCAAATGCCCAGAATTAATAGGTCAGGATTGTAATATTGCTACAAATTCTGAAGTAACGATAGGGGATGTAGCTACAGGGATAATAAATACCATAAATCCTGATGCAACAATCATACATGATGAGGAACGGATTCGGCCAGAGAAATCGGAAGTGTTTAGATTGTTTGGTGATAATACAAAATTAAAACAGCATACCAATTGGAGTCCAGAGTATAACCTTGAACAAGGTTTAAAAGAAACGATTGATTGGTTTTCAAATAGTGATAATCTGTCAAAATATAAAGCGGATATTTACAATGTATAGATTTTAATAAATCATAGATAAAATGCAGGATGTAGTTATAATTGGGTCTGGTGGTTTGGCAAAAGAAATGGCATTTCTTCTTGAAGAATTAAATGAAGTAGATTTTCAATGGAATGTATTAGGTTTTGTAGATAATCATAAAAACAATGATTTACGTTTACCAATAATTCTCAACGACAACGAACTGTTGCAGCGAGATAAACCTCTAAACGTTGTTTTCGGAATCGGGTTTCCTGAAATTAGGCAGAAAGTGTACGAAAAATTAAAAGAGAATAGCCACTTGATTTTTCCTAATTTGATTCATCCAAATGTTGTTGGCGATTGGAAAAATATAATTTTGGGTGAAGGCAATGTGATTTGTGCATCTTCAGTTTTGTCAACGGATATTAAGATCGGAAATTTTAATCACATCAATTGGGATTGTACAGTGGGTCATGATGTAACAATCGGAAATTTTAACGTAATCAATCCATCTGTAAATGTCTCAGGTAATGCAGAACTAGGAGATACAAGTTTAATTGGAACTGGAGCTACCATCTTGCAACAAATTCGAATATCTAGTAACGTTACAATTGGAGCTAAAGCCTTAGTAAACAAGAATATAACTCAAGCTGGAACATATGTTGGTGTTCCTGCAAAACAAATCAGTTGATGTCTCAATTGCACACAATAATTATAGCAGAAGCGGGTGTAAACCACAACGGAGACCTTAATTTGGCTAAAAAATTGATTGATGCTGCAAGCGAAGCAAAAGCTGATTATGTGAAATTTCAAAGTTTTATAGCTCAAGATAATATCTCATCACATGCAGTTAAGGCAGATTATCAAATTGAAAACACTAGAGATGAAGTAGAATCGCAGTTAGATATGGTTAGAAAGCTTGAACTTTCGGCTGAAGATCATCAGATTCTTTTTAATTACTGCCAAGAAAAGAATATTAAGTTTCTTTCAACTGCGTTCGATTCTAAAAGTATAGAACTGCTCAAAGAGTATAATTTGGACTTCTTTAAGATTCCATCTGGAGAACTCACTAATTTACCGTATCTCGAAAATGCTGCGTCACTTGGTTTACCTATAATTATGAGTACAGGGATGGCAACCTTGAATGAAGTGAAAGAAGCACTTCACATACTTCAGCAAAATGGAGCAAATAAAGACAACATAACACTGCTTCATTGCAATACTGAATATCCAACTCCAATGAGCGATGTTAATTTACTAGCAATGCAGACATTAGCCAATGAGTTTAATGTAAAAGTGGGATACTCTGATCATACCTTAGGAATAGAAATTCCAATTGCTGCGGTTGCATTAGGTGCAGTTTGCATTGAGAAACACTTTACCCTCGATCGAAATTTAGAAGGACCAGATCATCAAGCTTCTTTGGAACCTGATGAGCTTGTTGCAATGGTGTCTGCAATACGAAATATTGAGAAAGCGATGGGAGATGGAATTAAGAAACCATCTGAATCCGAACATAAAAATATCTCCATTGCTCGCAAAAGCATATTCACTCGAGAATCTCTTCCTCATGGACATAAATTAAGTGCTCATGATCTCATAATGAAAAGACCAGGTGATGGAATTTCTCCAATGAAAATAAATGAAGTAATTGGTAAAACCCTTACTTCTAATGTCCCTCAAGAAACAAAGCTTTCTTGGGAATTACTCAAATGAAAATACTCGTACTCTCCAGTACTCGTGCCGATTACAGCTTTTATCTTCCTCTCTTGAAGAAAATGAGGAACGATCCTTTCTTTAATGTAGAAATTGTAGCTTTTGGCTCACATCTTTCTGATATTCATGGTAATACAGTTGAACGAATTGAACAAGATGGCTTTAAGGTTGCACATAAGTTAAAAACAAATTTTGATGATGATTCATCCATGGGGATATCACTATCAATAGGCGATATTACAAAACAGTTTGCCAAATTTTGGAATGAAAATGCAAGTACTGTGGATGTAGTTTTTGCACTTGGAGATCGTTTTGAAATGTTTGCAGCCGTATCTTCATCAGTACCGTTTAACATTCCTGTTGCCCATTTCTATGGGGGAGAAACAACCCTAGGAGCAATTGATAATGTATTTCGTCATTCCATATCATTGATGTCTCAGTATCATTTTACAAGTGCCAATGTACACAGCAAACGAGTTTCTGAAATAGTTCAAAACAACTCAAATGTAAAAACAATTGGACTCCTTAGTTTAGAAAA
>JABDQY010000237.1 GCA_013042025.1 Bacteroidia bacterium | reverse complement strand
GTATGACACCTTTCGTTAAATATCTTATTGTTTTCTTAGTTATCAATTTTGGAGCCTTAGCAATAGGTGGATTTTTAATGGGTGAAGGACCTAGCAGTTCGTATTATCAGAATCTTAACAAAGCTCCTTGGACACCACCAGGATGGGTTTTCGGAGCAGCTTGGACCACCATAATGGTATGTTTTTCAATCTACATGGCCTACCTAGTTAAAGCTGATTTTTCGACTCAAGTCATTTCCTTGTTCGTCTTACAACTTGTACTCAACATAGTATGGAATCCGATTTTTTTTAACTACAATTTAGAGTTACCTGGGTTAATTGTAATTGCCGCTCTAACAATTCTTATTGGATTCTTTTTATTCAACTTCAAATCAATACTCGGATTAAAGTCATTGCTTATTTTACCTTACTTTATTTGGTTGCTAATCGCAACATCCCTCAATTGGTACATCTTGGTTAAGAACTAATTCTTATTCCATTTTCTTTTTGTCATAGGAGTGCAATAATCACTGTGCGTATAACGTTATACTTGAGACTAAAAGAATTCTCTTTTTTGAAACCGAGTTAAAATTGACTATCGGATTGACTATGAAAACTTTCTTTTATTCACCCACTTTCTTACCTAGATAAATCAAATCTGCTCCTAGCCTATTTATCATTTTTTGCCCAAACGAAAAACTAAAAATCGAATAAATTATGGCAAAAACAAAATTATCACCAAGACAAAAAATGATTAACATGATGTACCTTGTTCTACTGGCATTACTGGCGTTAAATGTAGACAAGCACGTACTAAAAGCATTTCATCTTATGGAAAAAAACTTCCTAAGTTCCTCTGAAAGTTATGATCGAAAAAATCAAAATCAGATGGCAGGTTTTTTTCAATTGATGGAAAAAGAAGAAGTAAAAGCAAAACCCTATTATTCATCCGCCAAAGAAGCACAGGCAATTTCACAGGAATTCAATGGCTACATTTCTGATCTAAAGAGAGAGATTGAAGAGTTATACGATGGTAGACTTGAAATGGAAGAAGGAGAAGATGGATTAACTTCACTTAAAATGCCTGAAGGAATGGAAAAGCATGCAAATTTCTTTATGGTAAAAAACAGAGGTAAAAAAGCAAAAGAACTTCAAGAGAAAATTAATACCACTAGAGACAAGCTGTTGAACTTATTGCTTCCAACAAACGACTCCCTATTCTACACAGAGGATGTTTATCTGGCAGTAAAACAAGCAAATCTCTTGAAAGCTGAAGAGCCTTCAAATGCAAGTTTATCTAAAAAAACGTGGGCTTCAATAAACTTAGAATATCAACCAGTTGGTGCACTCATGGCTCTACTTACTCAATATCAAAACAATGCAAAAGCATTGGAAGCGGATGTCATTCGAAGCTTAATGGAAGGTGTCCATGCAGACAATTTTGTAATTGACCAATTGGATGCAGCAATTATTCCTCGTTCCAACTATGTTATGGAAGGTGAAAACTATGAAGCAGACGTGATGATGATTGCACGAAATTCAGCATCGCAACCGGAAATAAGTATGAATGGAGCACCTCTTCAAACTATCGAACAAGGAATAGGTAAACTGAGTTTTACTGCTCGAGGCATTGGAGAAAAGACCGTGAAAGGTGAAATAACAGTGAGAGACCCTCGCACCAATGAACCAAAGCAATATCCGTATGAACATACTTATCAAGTATTTAAACCTGTGGCAACGGTATCTGCAGATAAATTGAATCTGCTTTATGTAGATTTAGATAATCCCTTGTCCATTTCTGTTCCAGGTTTTAGTGCTGCAGATATTTCTGTAAAAGCATCAAGAGGTGCAAGCATAAGTGGAAGCAACGGTACTTATAATGTTAAAGTGGATGGAAGTGCTAGAAAAGTTTCCATAACAGTAACGGCTGGTGGAAGAAATATGGGAACAACCGAATATCGTGTTCGCAATGTTCCAGAACCCAACGGTCAAATTGGAGGTATTCCAAAAAACTCTTTTACTGTAAGTAGGGCTCAGCTTTGTGCTCAAACCAGAATTTTAGCCTCATTGGGTCCGGATTTCGCTTATAACATGCGATGGGATGTATTAAGCTATAAATTTATTTACGACCCTCGACGTGGGGACCCTCGACAGATGACAGTTTCAGGAAGCACTATTCCTTCAAATGTGAAAAGTGCAATTTGCAATGCCAGAGCCGGAGATAGAATAATAATTGAACAAGCAATAGCTCGAGACTCGCAATATGGAATTAGAAAAAAACTTCCTCCATTGGTACTGACCATACGATAAAACAAATCAAAAAAGAGACATTCGTTTAACCATATGACTTTCTAGGTATTTTCTATTGAAAGATACTTAGAAAGTCATTTTTAGTTGGTAACATTTGCATTGTAATCCTAGTGACTATTTTTGTGCAACGATCGAATTGAAAATTACATGATTAAACACGTACCTTCACTCCTACTTGGTTGCTTTTTTATTCTTATATCCATCACAAGTTTTGGTCAAATAAAAGACTACAAACAAATGATGTTAGACAACAACTATAATTTCTATGAAGTTGTTGAAGCGGCGGATAAATACTTTGAAATTAATGGAACTGGAAAAGGAAGCGGTTTCAAAGGTTACCAAAGATGGAAAAATGAAAATGAAAGTAAATACTACCCCTCAGGAGTAAGAAACAACGTTGATCATTATGCACCATTCAAAGCATATCAAGAAATTTTAAGAGGCATACCTAAGGTTAGAAACAAAGGTCAGTTTGACGATGGATGGGAAGAATTAGGGCCGTGGGATGCCAACAATATTACAAAGCATTATTCTCCTGGTATCGGAAGAGTAGAATCATTTTGGATCAACCCAAACAATCCAAATCACATGTTTTTAGGATCTAGAAGTGGAGGCTTTTGGAAAACAACAGATGGCGGTACCAATTGGAAAAACACAACAGATTTCTTGGTTGCATCAGGTGTACGATCTATTGCAGTAAATCCTTTTAATATTGAGGAAATTCTTATTTCAGTACAACAAGGTGGAAATGGATATTCTCATGGTAT
The DNA here is from genome assembly GCA_013042025.1 of Bacteroidia bacterium. Lineage (GTDB taxonomy): Bacteria > Bacteroidota > Bacteroidia > NS11-12g > UBA9320 > UBA9320. Next base: position 7,608 of record JABDQY010000237.1, on the reverse strand, counting down.
CTATCGATCCACCGATGGTGGTGAAAATTGGAATGTGTCAAAATTCAACCCAACAATATTGGATTGGGGTGGATTGGGAGATAACGAGCAAATTTTCAAAATTGCATATCATCCAACCAAAGAAAATCAAGTTTTTATTGGAGCCTCAAAAGGACTTTTTGTATCCAATGACAATTTGGAATCATGGAAGCTTGAACTTGGCAGTTGGACTCTAGATGTTGACTTTCACCCTACCGATACCAACATTATTTATGCATACCGATACACCACCAGTGATGTAGACTACATTAAAATATCTACTGATGGAGGAGAAACTTTTACTTCATCTGCAAAAATAGAAGGCAATAATGAAGCGAAAGGGTTTATTGCAGTAAGTGCTGCTCAACCTGATTTTGTATATTTTGCTTCAAACAGGGGTCTCTGGAAATCCATAAACAAAGGAGCAACTTTTACATTCCTAACCAATCCAAATGAAAACTGCGAAGGCTTTGCAGTTTCCGATTTAGACACAAACAATATTGTTTATGGATATGTAGACACAGAAGTAAGCACGGATGGTGGGTATACGTTTAGCCAAAAAACAAGATGGTCTAAACAAGATTCAGCTTATGTGCATGCGGACATAAGAACTGCAGAGTGTATCAATGGAGTATTCTACTTAGGTACAGATGGTTATTTAGCTAGAAGTGAAGACAATGGAACTACATGGACCACCTTAAACGATGGAACATCAATACGGGAGTTTTATGCAGTTGGATTGAGTCAATCAAACAACAAGGTTCATATGGCAGGTTCGCAGGATAATGGAACAAGTATCTTAAATGAAAATGGATGGATTGAATGGAACGGTGGTGATGGAATGGAAGCATTAATTCAACCCTTAAATGATCAATGGATGTTAGGAAGCTGGCAGTATGGGTCACGTCAAAAAACCATTGATGGAGGAATCGGTCGATTTGGTACAGGTAACCCTAGACGTGGAAGTGGAAAAGCAAATTGGGAAGCACCTTTTTTGCTTAATCCTTTAGACCAAATGGTAGTTTATCATTTTGCAGATACTATGTTTCGAGGTACCAATTTCGGAAGTGAATGGGAAATCCTAAGTTCTCCTCAAATTGGTCAAGTAGTAGATGCTGCAATTGCAGAAAATGATTCAAACATTATTGTGATTTCGAGATACTCAACCATTCGCCTAACAACAGACGGTGGTGAATCTTGGACTAATATTGCCAATGGGTTACCTGGATTTTATATCACGGATTTGGCTTTTGATCCAAAAAATGATAGCACTATTCTTTTAACATACAATCGCTACAATGACGATAGTCACAAAGTATACATGACCAACGACTTGGGTCAAACTTGGAAAAACATTACATACAACCTTTCCAACATGCCACTAAGAACAATTGTAATGGATGTAAGTGATTCATCGTACATTTATGTTGGTGGAGAAATTGGAGTTTACTACAAGAGTTTAGCAGACACAGTTTGGACGCTTTACAACGAGAACTTACCCAACGTAACGGTAAAAGATTTAGAAATTCATCATGGCAGCAATACCTTAAAAGCTGCTACTTGGGGAAGAGGTTTATGGGAAACCACTTTGGTAGGGAAAAATGATTTCCCAGCTATAACCAATGTTGGTATTACCAATACACCAACACAAAATGCACCAAAAGAAGGACTTGAACAATTTGTTAAAGCGACTATTGAGTATGATGGTAATTTGAGTTTTGCAGAGGTAAAGTGGTCTGTGAATAACCTAAATTTAAACAATAGTATATTGATGCAGAATACAAGCGGTTCTGAATGGGAAACCATTGCACCAATTAGTGCAATGGATGAAGGAGATAAAATTTACTTTAAAGTAGTTGCAGTATCTCAGAACTTAGAGTTTAGCGAGACCTATCGTTTTCAATACACCATAACACCATTTGTATATTGTGATGCTGAGGGTTCTGAATCTACTACTGCAGATTATATTAACTATGTTGAATTGAATGGCATGATTAATACTTCAAATCAAGAATTTTATGGAGATTTCACAGATTCAATAATTAGCTTAACTCTAAATGAAGAATATACGTTAACTGTTAAAATGAATTACCATTGGGAAAAGGATACAACAGCAGGTTGGATTGACTTTAATGGAGATGCAGAGTTTAGTAATAACGAGCAAATTGTAATGAGTATATTGGATGGAGATCACAAATCATTTGGAACATTTACAGTACCAAATAATGCAAAAACAAACAAGCCATTGCGAATGAGAGTTCGAAATCAGTATTGGGAAGACACTCCCGTTCCATGTGGCAAATACGTTGGAGAAGTTGAAGACTACACCGTAATTATAGAAGGGGAACCTGTTTCAATTCAGAATAAGATAGGGAAAGTGAATTTTTCAATAACTCCAAACCCCACAAATGGTGCATTTACAATTCAACTTTCAGAGAATGCAAAAGATGTCAAAGTTTCAATTCTTAATATACAAGGAAAACACGTTTTTAGTACTACTCAGCAAAATACAACCAAAGTTGGCATCAATGAAAACTTGAAACCTGGAGTATATATCGTTGAGATTACAACTGAACAAGGTATTTCTACCAAGAAGGTTGTTGTGGAATAGCATATTCAATTGGTTGCTAAACGCAAGTCTCTCCTAATTGCGTGGACCTTTGGAATTGCAAGGTTATAACACTAATTTTGGATGAAGACATTTGTGGTATATGAGTAACAAAGTTCCTCATACTCAATTGTTGTGTGCCATTATCACAACACCCCGTTAAATTCAATATATGATTCACCAACATCAACATTATGATTTATTAGGGAAGATTACTTTACAACGGGTAATTTTTACGCCTCCATTGAGATTAAAAGAAACATTGGATAGTGAAGCCTGTTTGCTTTATTCTATTAAAGGGAGTTCTACTCTATATGAGTCTGAGGATAAATATGCCTTAAACAACGATGATGGTATATTAATGAGATGTGGCAATTATTTTAACCATTGGCACGTAAATAAGGATAATTCCAAGAATGAAGCCATCGCCATTCACCTATACCCAGACGTAATACGTTATGTGTACAAAAATAAATTGCCTAATTTTTTGATTTCTAAAAAACCAAGCAAGCCTGTCGCTCTCCAGTTATTGAACGAAAATCAATTGCTCAAACCCTACATTGAAAGTTTGTTATTGTACTTTGATAATCCAGAAATCGTAGATGAAGAAGTCATAGTCCTTAAAGTTAAAGAACTACTCAATCTTTTATATAAGATTAACAGTAATAATATTCGAGATTTATTGCAGGATATGTTTAACCCGAACAATTATGATTTCAAGCACCTCATAAATAAGAACATTCACGAAGATTTATCTACCGAAGAATTCGCCCACTTATGTAATTTAAGCTTATCCAGTTTTAAGAGAAAATTTAAAGAAGTTTTTGATGATACTCCAGCCTCTTATATAAAAAACAAACGCTTGGATAAGGCTGCTCAATTACTTCGTGTTTCTAAAGAAAGGATAATAGATATTTGCTTTGAGTGTGGTTTTTCGAATGTAGATAGCTTTTCAAAATCCTTCAAACAAAAACACGGTTCCACTCCATCAGAATATCGAAAAGAGGCCTTGACCTAAATTGACGGAATAAAGAACTTTTCTGTCGGTATTGGACATAACGATTTACTCAATTTTGTAGTATCAATTATTTAATCAAAAAAAATATCAGTTATGTCAAATTCAAAAAAATCTGTTGGAAAGCCTGTTGCTCTTAGAGTTATTTTCATACTTAATGCCTTAATGGCGGTACTGCCATTCGTTTTTTACTACGTATTCATTACAAAGAATATTACCGTAGGAAATCTTAATCAAATGTGGATGATTTATACGGGTATAGCGTACATCATCAGTTTTGTTTTTTTGGTGCCTTGTTTAAAAAACCGCAAACTACTTGGTGCAAGAATCATATTTGTAATCAATATTTTAATTGCCTTACCAGCTAGTGCATATATTGGGATTTTAGTGGCTATTATCTCTTTTTCCTTATCCTTTTTCAATAAGAAAGTACTTGCCTATTTTTCTGAGTAAAGGCTCAAGTTGTCCCAATTTATTATAATCGTATATTTTTAAATGAAACGATTGCGATGGGATTATACAAGAAAATTTAATTCACTTTTTAAATTATTCAAATGAGAATTTTAATCACTGGTGCTAATGGTGCTATGGCAAAGAAAATCTTATGTCTACCACCAGCTCTAGAAAAATTCTCCAGCAAGCGGTAAAGAAAGCTAAAATTCGCAAGCGAGTAACATTACATACATTGAGACATAGTTATGCTACTCACTTGTATGAAAGGGAAATCAATTTGAGGTCGATTCAAGTATTACTTGTTCATAACAGCAGTAAAACAACAGAAATATATACGCACGTATCGAATACCCACATAAATAACACACCTAGTCCTTTGGAATTCCTAGGTTCTAGCACTAATTTTGGATGAAGACATTTGTGGTATATGAGGACAAAGTTCCTCATACACAATTGTTAGCTGCAATTAAATAAGAGATAAAAATGGAAAATTCAGAATCAAAAAAACGACAGTCGGATAAACTCATTTACCTTGGAGTCATCCTTTTCCTTATAGGTCTAATAATTGGATTAATAGTTCCAGTCTTTGCGAATCCAAGAATGGGAGTATCCAGTCACATTGAGGGAGTACTTAACGGAATGTTCCTAATTATACTTGGATTAATTTGGAATAAGGTTGATGTATCAAACAAATGGTTGAAGATTACTTTTTGGTCTGCTGTTTATGGGACTTTTGCAAATTGTATTGGAATTCTCATAGCTGCAATTTTCAATGCAGGGAAAATGCTGGGGATTGCAGCAAATGGACAAGAAGGCCCTCCAGTCGTTGAAGGAATTGTAACATTTTCACTAATATCATTATCAATTGCAATGCTGTTAGTTTCTGTTACCGTATTAGTTGGTTTAAGACGAAATATACAAACAAATAAATGATGAGAAAAGTAGCTAAGAATGTGCATTTTGCATAGCACCCTGCGGGATGCTACGACACCATACACGGAGCGTTGGGGAATTCAATAAATTAGTGATTTAAAATGAATAACAAACTAATTCTTATTACCGGAGGTTCAAGTGGCATTGGTAAAGCTGCCGCTAATCAACTCCATAAGCAAGGGGCTAAAATAATACTACAAGCAAGGAATCTTGAAAAGCTTAAGACCACTGCTTTGGAAATAGATCCTTCGGGGAATAGAGTTAGTTACTACTCAACAGATTTAAAGGATCAAGATTCAGTAGAATTATCTGCACAAAAGATAATAGAAAATGAAGGTATTCCAGATGTTGTTATAAATAGTGCAGGATCTGGAGAATGGCTATCGTTTAAAGAAGCCTCTTTATCTCACTTTAAAAATACTATGGATTCACCATATATAGCAACTGCACTTACATGTAAAGTGTTCTTTGACAAAATGCAAGAACGTGGAAATGGACATTTCATAATTATCAACTCGGTAGCAGCTTACTTTTCTTTTCCTGAGGCGACAGGGTACACCCCTGCAAGATGGGCATTGTTAGGCTTTTCAAGATCTTTGCAAGCCGATTTGTTCAATACCAACTTCTATGTTTCCATGATAGCCTTAGGAAAAGTGGAATCACCATATTTCGAAAACAATCCAAGAAGTGAAGATCGCATACCAAAAATTGCTAATTGGTTAGTCCCAACAATGTCACCAAATGAAGCTGGTGAAGTGATTACTAAAAATGTAAGCACCAAAAAAGCGATAGTAATCAAACCATTTGCTATGGCTTTATTTGTTTTTTTAAACAGACTTTTCCCAGGAATATTTCGATGGCTTATGAGAATGACTTGTTATAAATAAAACGACCCTGATTGTCGATAGTGTTTTACTTACTAAACTGAAAATGGACTAAACGGAGTTAATGCAATGGCTGAATATCCTAAAGTGTTTAATGAATAAGATGAGTTATCTAAACCACTCTTTCACAAAAGAGGCGTCTTTAATCTTATCTTCTAAGCCCTGACTTATTAACTCCTTCACTAATTTAGTGTTTCGAGCTCCTTTTGTTTGTGCTTCAGAATATGGAATATTTGTAAAAGTCACCATCTCATATTGCGACTTAAATAAATCGGGATGCAATTCGCACAACTCATGTTCAACTTCTTTGTAATGCAAGAAATCTTCATCTCCAACAAAGTCGCTCATCTCTGCAAAGTTTTGAATTGCTAAATCTGCAATTGCATCTGCATTAGGCTTTCTGCTAATCTGATATGCCTTCATTGCTTTGTCCCAATCATCATATTTATCCAAGCACTCAGCAAGAACCACACAATCTTCAAATGCACAATTCATTCCTTGACCATAAAACGGAACTACTGCATGACAAGCATCGCCTATTAATGTTGCTTTATCCTTGTTCCATGGGTAACAACGCACAGTAACCAAACTACCCATAGGATTGTTTTTAAAATCTTCAATCAAATCTGGTATTAATGGAACTGCATCTTTGAAGTTTTTGTTAAAGAATTTTGAGATATCGTCATCGGTTTTGATGTTCGCAAAACTGTTTTCGCCTTCAGGTGGCATAAAGAGAGTACATGTAAATGTCTTGTCTGGATTAGGTAGAGCTATCATCATAAACTTTCCTCTTGGCCAAATATGAAGAGCATTGGGATCGATAGCAAATTCACCATTTACAGGCTCAATGCACAATTCTTTGTATCCTGCGTTAGTGTACGACTGCGAATAGTTAAACATTGGTGTACGCATCATTTTTTGACGTACTGCCGAGAAAGCACCATCACTACCAATAATATAGTCCGATTTCACTTCTGCACGTTCTCCTGTTTCTTCGTTTTTAAACCAACATACACTCTTCTTTAAATCCACCTTCATGCATTTCATATTGAAATACTGATGAACATCTTTATTCTCGTCTGCCAATTTCAATAATTGCACATTTAAATGTGCTCTGGATACCGAATTGATGTGCTGGCCCTCTTTACCATACGGCTGATATGCTAAATCCCCTTGCTCACTGTGCATCATTCTACCGTTCATTGGTATCGCTTTTTCCAGAATAGCTTTATCCAATCCTACTTTTTCCAATGCACGCAATCCTCTTGTAGATAATGCCAAGTTAATAGACTTTCCAGCCGGAATATCTACATTTCTCATGTCTGGTCTACGTTCGTATATATTTACTTCATAGCCACGTTTGGCCAGGTATATTGCTACAAGTGAACCTGCTAAACCTCCTCCTACTATTGTTATTGACTTCATTCTTCTATGCTTTTAAATCCGAATCTCTTCTCTGGTTGGTTATTATAATTGCCAAATTTAGTATACTAACCTTTTATTATGGATATTTGTTTCATTCTAAATTAATGGGCAAAGAAGAAATTCTACTTATTGCTAACCCACAAGCTTGCGGCGTTGAAATTGTTTCTTTATCTTTATCTAAGGTTGTTTTGTATGGATAGAATGATACTTCGTTTTTTTTCAAAAACTTAACGTAGTTGTCTAACACAATTTTGGCCTTACCACCGCAAGCT